>NZ_CAKPTN010000138.1 GCF_934190855.1 uncultured Veillonella sp.
AAATACAACTTCACGGTTGCCAAGTTCTTCGTTTTCAGGGTTATTTTCAACAGTCACTAATTCTGTTTGACCTTCTGGATAGTTTGTGATGACAACTTTCACAGGATCAATAACAACCATTGGACGCATAGCTTTAAGCTTCAAGTCTTCACGGATACAGAACTCAAGCAATGCAATGTCTACAACACTATCAGCCTTTGCTACACCAATGCGATCACAGAAATCACAAATAGCTTCAGGAGTATAACCACGACGGCGCAAGCCAGAAATAGTAGGCATACGAGGATCATCCCAACCAGCTACAAGGCCTGCCTCAACAAGAGCGCGCAATTTACGTTTAGACATAACCATCTTAGTAACATTTAAGCGAGCAAACTCAATTTGTTGTGGAATTTCAGTGTCGTCCCAGTCCTCTAATACCCAATCATACAATGGGCGGTGAACTTCGAACTCTAATGTACAAATAGAATGTGTAATACGTTCAATGGCATCTTCAATAGGATGTGCATAGTCGTACATTGGGTAGATTACCCATTCATTACCTGTATTGTGGTGTTCAGCTTTTACAATACGATAAATAACAGGGTCACGCATAACGATATTAGGATGCGCCATGTCGATTTTTGCACGCAATACCTTTTCACCATCATCATACTTACCGTCTTTCATTTCTTCGAAGAGCTTCAAGTTTTCTTCTACGCTACGCTCACGGTAAGGGCTATTGATACCAGGAGTATTGTAATCGCCACGAGTTTGTTTGATTTCCTCTGCAGTTTGGTCATCTACATACGCTTTGCCAAGAGAAATCAATTTCTTAGCATATTCGTACATTTCGCCAAAATAGTCGGATGCATAGCGAACCTCGCCAGCCCATTCAAAGCCGAGCCATTTTACATCTTCCATGATGGAGTTTACGTATTCAATATCTTCTTTTGTTGGGTTTGTATCATCAAAACGAAGATTTGTTAAGCCGTTGTACTGTTTGCCAATACCAAAGTTAAGGCAGATAGATTTAGCATGGCCAATATGCAAGTAGCCATTTGGTTCTGGCGGGAAGCGTGTTAATACACGACCACCGTATTTACCAGTTTCGTTATCTTTGTTGATGATAGCTTCGATAAAGTTAACAGATACAACTTCTTCAGGAGCTACATTTTTTTCAATGTCTTTATGTTCCACCGTTCTTACCTCCATAGGATAAATATTCTTTTATTTTACCATATTTTGCATAAAACCGCATATGTTTTAAGGCCTTATGATTTTAGTCAAAGTCCGTCAAATCAACGCCCGCCTTTTTAAGCTCTTCTAACGCAGATTCTACGTCCATTTGTGGCTTTTTATAGTTCACTTCTTTATTTACACAAGTCTTTAACGGTTTCTTATGAACACCAGCAATAATATTATCCGCTGTTAAAATAGACATATCATAGCGAGTTCTGTCTGTGTAAGAACCAATGTGTGGTACGATGAGACAGTTTTCTACCTCTAACAATGGGTGATCCGCAGGTAGTGGTTCTGGATCCGTTACATCTAGCGCTGCATAATCGATTTCACCTGTTTTAAGTGCATTAATAAGCGCATCTGTATCTACGATAGGACCACGGCCAACGTTAACAAACAATGCAGTATTCTTCATTTTTTTGAAGAACGCTTCATCGCACATGTGATAAGTTTCGTTTGTTAATGGAGCCATTACACAAACTACATCACTAGTAGCTAAAAGGTCATCCAACTCCATATATGTTGTTTTATGAATTTTATCATCTATACGCTGGTTGCGATTATGGTATACCACGGTCATACCAAAAGCACGAGCCCGACGAGAAATAGATACACCAATAGCACCCATACCAATAATGCCAAGGGTACGACGACTCAAATCAAACCCTTTAATATTTGAAGGTCTTTGGGCCCAACGACCTTCTTTTACAAAATTAGCATTTTCTAAAATGCGACGACTAGCTGTGGCAATCAAGGTAAACGCAAGCTCTGCTACGGTCTCATTTAAAACGCCTGGCGTATTGCCATAAGGAATACCTGCAGCTGTTAATTCATCAATATTTACATTGTCATAACCAACAGCGGCCTGAGCAATAACCTTTAGATTAGGTGCATCTTTTACTAGATCACCATCTACATCAAGAGGACGAACACTCCACAAACCATCCGCATCAACGAGCCATTCCTTTAATGTCTCCCGAGGCATTACGGACTTTTCAGTCCATTGGCGCACTTCTACGTGCTCTTTTAAATATGCAATCGCATCCTTGCGAACAAGTCCATTTACTACTACTAGAGGTTTTTGTTCCATATGCATCCCTCCCATAAGAATTCTATTATTATACTTATATTTTATACTAGAAAGCTAAATTAATACAACAAAAAGGAGTAAGGCCTAAGCCTTACTCCTTTAATTTAGCATTTTAATTTGAATTAGTTCAAATCTGCTGTACAGTTAGGACATTTAACTGCATCAACATGAATTTCTGTTTTACAGAATTGACATTCTTTAGTTGCTGGTGCTTCAGCAGCTTCTTCTTCTTTTGCGTTTTTCATCATTTTAGCCAATGCGCGAACCATCAAGAATACAACGAATGCCAAGATCAAGAATTGAATCAAGTCAGTGATGAACGTACCGTATGGCAATACAGAACCAGCTGCACGAGCTGTAGCAATATCAGCACCAGCCATGAATGCATCTTTAGAACCTGCGCTCAATGGCAAGTACAAGTTGCTGAAATCAATACCACCAGTGAATAAGCTAATAACAGGCATGAACAAGTTGCTTACAACAGAGTTAACCAACGCTGTGAAAGCAGCACCAATAATCATACCAATAGCTAAGTCCATCATGTTACCTTTGAAGGCAAAAGCTTTAAAATCGTTCAAAAATTCTTTCATTTTTCACTACTCCTAGATACACTTAATTGAGAATGCGTTAATAACTGTACTAATCATAAAGGAAAGATGAAGAGATGTCAACATTTTTCGATGTAGTTTTTCGAATTTATTTAATATAGTTTTTCATAACCCTATCTATTATTGTAATAAATCAGTAATCATGCGTACTTTTCGCACCATATTACCTTGTAATTCTTCAAAATTTTTATTTGGAATACGTAAAAAATAGAGTCTAACCATATATTGGTTAAACTCTATTAATTAGAGAAAATAATTTATGACCTATATTATATAAATACTATTATATGTTTATACCTAAAGATAGATCTTTAGCCCGTTCTATAACAGCACTAAATACAGGTGGTATTTTATTTAATTTTATCCTCTATGACCTTTCCTTCACGCAAAGGACCACTTTGCTCTTTAAGACGTGCTAGCATAACAGAGGATACAAACATGGCAATACCAGCCCCAACCGTTTCAATGGATAAGCTTTCACCAAAGAACAAGAAGCCATAGAAGGAGCTAATAAATACGCCAACGTATTGCAAGAATTGAGCCACTACAGCATTTGTAGTAACAAAGGCACCAGTCAAGAAGAACTGCGCCACCACGCTAATACCACCGATGGCTAAAATGATTAACCAGTCTGTACCTTGAGGCATCACTAACTGGTCTGTAGTTACGAGACCTGCAATCATACCAGTAATCATGAAATACGCCATAATTTCAAAGTTACTATGTTGACCCCGTTTAGAAATCAATCTAATTGTCGTATAGGCCCCTGCAGACAAGGCGGCCCCCAAAATTGCCACCAAGGCATACCAGGTAAAACCAGTAAAGCTAAATGGATTTACCATTACCATTACAGCTACAAAGATCAAAAGAAGCCATTTACCGGCCCCCTTAGGAACCCGCTCCTTAAGAAATACAGAACTAAATATGAGTACAAATATGCCAGATGTTTGAAACAGAATCGTTGCATCGGACAACTTTAAATGCACTAATGCAATAAAGTTACATACCATGCCAAAGCCACCGTAAAGACCGCGCATGATAAGATAGCCCCTATCCTCTTTGGAGAACCGAATGCCTTGCGTATACATAACGATAAGAACCGCTATAGTCCCAAATAAGCCACGGAAGAAGGCAATTTCTCCGGACGGAATATTAGAGCCCAGCATTTTTACAAACAAGTTCATCGTACTCAACAAAAGAGCCGATAACAGTGCATACATTAGGCCTTTTTTTCCCATACTACCTCCCTTTACACCTTCATGTAATATATTCTTAACCAAACAAGTTAAATTAATGCGCCCCTAAAACATAGTATCTACTAAATCATACTATCTCTTAACAAAATATATGCCGCCCTTCTAAAGAAAGGCGGCATTGTATTATTTAGAGAATGTATTTACAAAATCTAAGATTTCTTGCTTCATATTCTCTTTATCGATTGCTTTTGTGAAGCGCAAAGGTTTAGATTGTAATGCTTCTAATTGTTTAGGGAACCCAACACCTGTTACAGCAGAGA
>NZ_CAKPTN010000139.1 GCF_934190855.1 uncultured Veillonella sp.
AGTTAGTAGTACGCATGATGCCATCCCAAACGGATTGACCTGTACCATAGCGATTATCGAAAAGATATTTACAGTAAGAGTCATTTACAGCAATCATAGGGAATGTTAATTGTTTAGCATTCTCTAAGGCATATAAACGATGTACACCTGTCGTAGTTTCTTCGCTACCACCGATAAGACGTTCTTTAGCATCTTGGCGTGTAGTATGTAACAAGTTTACTAGGTCGCCACCGTCATCGATAATGATATGAGGTTTATGATCTAATGCTTTATGAAGGAAGTCAAAATATTCTTCATCGGTACAATCATACCAAGCATATACAGTAATGCCCATGTCTACAAGGCCGGCTGCTACATCGTCTTGTGTAGACAATGGGTTAGAACCAGTTACGATAACATCAGCACCACCACGTTTTAAAACAGTTGCAAGATATGCTGTTTTTGCTTCCAAGTGAACACTAACAACAATGGTTTGGCCTTTGAAAGTTTGTTCCGCTTCAAAACGATCGCCTAATGTATTTAAGGTAGGCATAAAGTTAGAAACCCAATCAATTTTTTTACGGCCTTCTGCTGCTAAGTTAATATCTCGAATTAAGGATTGCATAGTAACTCCTTTTACTAATATGAGTAGTTATAGTTAAAATAAAGATTTGTTAGTAAACCCACATGGATTTAGTAATTATTTAGATTCTACAATTTGGCGTAGCTTACCGATTGACTCTTCGTAATTTGGAGTCAATACACCTTCTTCAGTGATGATAGCAGTCACAAGCTCGTGTGGTGTTACATCAAATGCAGGATTTAGTACACCAATACCATTAGGTGCAGTTTGCACACCATGTAAAGATGTTACTTCATAATCGTCGCGCATCTCGATAGGAATATCGCTACCATTTTCCAAAGTAAAGTCAAATGTACTATAAGGTGCCGCTACATAAAAAGGAATGTTATGGAATTTAGCGAGAACAGCTACACCATAAGTACCGATTTTATTAGCTACATCACCTTTTGTTGTAATGCGGTCTGCACCAACGATTACAGCATCAATAAGGCCTTGTTGCATAGCATAAGCAGCCATATTATCTGTTTCTAATGTTACAGGGATACCATCCTCATGAAGCTCAAAAGCAGTAAGACGAGCACCTTGTAATAATGGACGTGTTTCATCCGCATATACTCGTTCTAATTGACCATTTTCATGAAGCTTACGAACAACACCAAGAGCTGTACCTAAACCACCAGTTGCGAGTGCACCAGCATTACAATGTGTTAAGATGCGAATATTCTTTTTACCTTCAAATAATGTGGCCCCCGCTTCGGCCATACGACGGTTTAAAGATACGTCTTCTTCATGAATGATAATAGCCTCTTTAGTAATAAGGTCTACTACTTCACTCATAGAGGACATACTTTCAACATTGGCTTTCACAAGAGATATAACACGATCTACAGCCCATGCCAGATTAATCGCGGTAGGACGCGTTTCTTTTAATGTTTCACTAAAGTCATATAGACTAGTTAATTGCTCACTAAATGGAACCTCTTGGCTGCCTGCTTCCATAGCAGCCAAGATTAGGCCATAAGCAGCGGAAACACCGATAGCTGGAGCCCCACGAACGCGAAGCATCTTAATCGCCTCAGCTACTTGGCGCCAATCAGTACAATGCACATAGGAAATCTCTGTAGGTAATTTAGTTTGATCTAATAATACTAGCGTATCTTTACGCCATTCAATATTAATCATAGCGTCTCCTTCGATGAACTATTGTTTTCTAGGATGAATGGATTATAATTTGAACCCACCATATTCATGCATACGATTGTGAGCATCATAGCGAGCGTCTACATCGATTGCATCAATAGCACCTAAGATAAGAGATTTAAGTTGAGCGGCCATGTCACCCATCATTTCTACGACTTCACTATGAGTCAAAGCAGCTTCGGAAATACCTGCTGCATAGTTTGTAATCATAGAAATTGTGGAATAAGCCATTTCAGCTTCATTAGCGAGATTTACTTCTGGCACATTAGTCATACCCACTGTATCACCACCGAGCATGTGGAACATTTTAATTTCCGCTGGTGTTTCAAAACGAGGGCCTTCAGTACATACATAAGTACCACCGTTGTGAATTGTAAGACCTTGTTCTGTGCCTACCTTTTGAAGAATGTCACGCAATTCAGGGCAGTAAGGATTTGTTACATCAAGATGTGCTACTGGACGGTCACCACCTTCATAGAATGTAGTGATGCGGTTCTTAGTAAAATCTAAGAATTGATCAGTCAAAACGAAATGACCAGGCTTGAAGTTTTCATTTAAGGAACCTACAGCAGTTGTAGAAATAATAAATGTAACGCCTAATTTTTTGAGACCCCAAATATTAGCACGATAGTTGATTTTATGCGGAGGAATTGTGTGATCTTTGCCGTGACGAGCAACAAAGATAACTATTTTTCCGTGGTATGTACCTTGTACATAATCTATTTCACCATATGGTGTCATTAAGGATTCTTCATGAATATTTTCAAAGATGGACGGATCATAAACGCCTGTACCACCAATTATGCCAATTGCACTCATTGTGACCTCCTAATATTAATAACTCTTATCTTTTATTTTCTCATAGAATACAAAAACAGGCTATAGGAAAAACCGTATAGCCTGTAATTTTTATAAAGGTTATTTAATTTTAAATACCAATTATTGTACGGGACCTTTTGGTTCGAACATGTCTTGTAATTCTTTACGACTGAAGTGATATTTTTCATTACAGTAGTGACATACAAGTTCAGTAGTTTCGTCCTCTAAAATAGCCTTTTTATCGTCTTCACGCAATGTCATAAGAACTCCAGCAAAGCGGTCGCGACCACAGCGACATTGGAAGTTAACAGGCTCATTATATACCTCATTAACAGTTAAGCCGTCTAATACGCGTTCCATAAGGCCTTTACCATCTGGATGAGCTTTCAAATATTCTGTAACAGGCCCTAGTTCATTAATATTTTTTTCTACTTGCGCTAATGCTTCATCAGTAGCATCTGGCAACGCTTGTACGATAAAACCACCTGCTACAACAGTATGATAATCTGGATCTACCAATACACCAAGGCTGATTGTGGACGGTACTTGCTCAGAAGCATATAAATAATACGCTAAGTCCTCTGCTACTTCGCCACTTTGAATTGGGCTTGTAGAGGTATAGTCTTGTGCTAATTGCGTAAATCGCGTAACTTGTACTTCCCCATTATGACCTACTGCGGCGCCTACATCAAGCTTACCAGCATGTTTCAAAGGTACATCTACATGGGGCTCATCTACGTAGCCTCGCACTGTATTATCAGAAAAAGCATCTACGTGAACTACACCTAGTGGACCATCACCTTTGATGCGAAGGCTTACATTTTCATGGTTTTTAAAATCACCAGCTAATAAAATAGCCCCTGTCATAGCACGACCTAAAGCAGCTGTCGCTACAGGCCATAAATCGTGACGTACACGAGCAGTTTCAACCGTATCTGTTGTTACAGCTAGAGACATACGAACCCCTTCACGGGTAGTAAAACGTTTTATATAATCCATTCTATCAATCCTTATTTCTACTTAATCTATTTAGATATACTTTTATATTGCTTATATAGTATATCACGTCAAATATGTACATTCAAATTATAGAGAATATATGTTCGTCTAATCCATTTTTAATGTAAAAGAACATATTTTCGATATTATAAAAACACCCAGTATCATAAGATACTGAGTGTTTTGTATATGATTCTTAGATTTGATCGATAAGGTTAACCATTTCAATAGCGCCCATAGCACAATCATAACCTTTATTACCAGCTTTAGTACCAGCCCGTTCGATAGCTTGTTCAATATTTTCAGTAGTAACTACACCGAACATAACAGGAACACCTGTTTCTAAGGAAACATGAGCAATGCCTTTGGCCACTTCATTACATACATAGTCATAATGAGTAGTAGCACCACGGATTACAGCACCAACACAAATAACTGCATCATATTTACCAGATAAAGCCGCTTTTTTAGCAATCAAAGGAATCTCGTATGCACCTGGCACCCAGATTACAGTGATATCCTCTTGTTTAACATCGTGACGAAGTAAGCAGTCTTCAGCGCCACCGATTAACTTAGATGTAATAAACTCGTTGAAACGAGAACCAATAATAGCAAATTTTTTACCAGTACCTAATAAGTTACCTTCTTGAACCATCATGATAATGACCTCCTATATTCAATGTTAGGATATGTATATGTAACGATTGAGTAGTATGCTGACAGTTGACTGATTAGTCCTCTAACATATGACCCATTTTTTCTTCTTTTGTTTTCAAATAACCAGCGTTGAATTTATTTGCCGCAATAATGAGCGGGACACGACTAGTTACATCGATGCCCCAATGCTCTAAGC
>NZ_CAKPTN010000140.1 GCF_934190855.1 uncultured Veillonella sp.
ATTACACTTTGGACAAACCGTAGGAATCGGTTCGTGATGTTCACAATAGTGACAGCGCAATTCCTCACCCGCTTGATGATATACCATAGCTACGTCACAATGAGGGCACATAATAGTTTCCCCACAATCGCGACACATCACAAAGGTACTATAACCACGTCTGTTCAAAAGGATAATCATTTGATTATGTTCATTCAATGTTTTCTGAATCAAGCTACTCATAGCATCAGAAAAAACAGAATAATTACCATGAAGAATTTCTTCCTTCATGTCAACAATAGTTACCTTTGGCATCGGTTGTTCAAAAATACGATGAGGTAACTCGAGCAAATGATACTCACCTTGCTTAGCTTTATAGTAAGAAGTAATAGCTGGTGTGGCAGAACCTAAAATCACAGGACAGCTATGCGCTTCACCACGCCATAAGGCAACGTTGCGGGCATGATAACGAACCATATCCTCTTGCTTATAAGATGTATCATGTTCTTCATCGACTACTATAAGACCAATATCCTCTGCTGGAGCAAAAACTGCTGATCGAGCACCAATAATAATATGACTATCCTTACGACGCAACCGTTCCCAGTTATTATTACGTTGTTGTACCGTCAATTTACTATGGAATACTACAACTTCATCGCCAAAGGTTTCCACAAATCGGCGCACAATTTGATCGGTCAATATAATTTCAGGTACCAAGATAATTGCAGTCTTATCTTGACAAATGCATTTTGCTGTAGCCCGTAAATATAATTGAGTCTTTCCGCTACCGGTTACACCATGAAGTAAGAAGGTTTTATGCTCATGATTATGCATTGTCTCTTGTATAGGCTCATATACGGCTTGTTGTGCTTCCGTAAGGGGAATGTTCACCTCTTCCGTTAAAAGCTCGTCAAAAGTCGTTTTTGTGGCTTTAAAACGTGATTCAATAGTAATTCCTTTTGCTTCACTTACTTGCTTTATGACCATACGCGAAAAGCCTTTAGCTAATAATAGTGCTTTAGACGCGCCACCTACTTCAAGCAAGTATTTCGCTAATTCCCGTTGTTTCTTTTTCCGTTCACTAAATTGATCTATGGAAAAGTCTGGCATGACGACAAGCCATTCTTCTTTTGGCGCCTCGTAGGATTTCAATGTTTTATTTACAGTAAATAATCGAAGTGCATCACCATAAGAAAATAGATAATACTCATTTAAACGTCGCGCTGTATCCATCATTTCTGGTGTGAACCAAGGCTCACTATCTAATACTTGTACTATATTTCGTAACGTGAACTCAGGTGGCTCAGCTAATTCTTCGTAACCAATGAGTATCCCTTCTTCACGACTATGCCCTAATGGAATGAGTACGCGCGTACCAGGTAAGACATTACCAAACTTTTCGGGCATTAAATAACTCAATGGTTTATGAAGTTGTTTGGCAGGTCTGTTAATAATAACTTGTGCTACGCGCATTGACTCATATCCTTTCATTTACTATAAAAGGTCTCAGTAGAAATTCTACTAAGACCTTTTGTATTATAAGCCAGCTTCTTGTTTTAAAATTTCCGCTTTATCTGTACGTTCCCAAGGTAAATCTACATCAGTTCTACCAAAGTGACCATACGCTGCAGTTTTGCGGTAATGAGGTTTTAACAAATCAAGCATTTCAATGATACCTGCTGGACGAAGGTCGAAATGTTTCTTAACGAGTTCTTGAATTTTACTTTCCTCAATGCGACCTGTACCAAACGTATCTACCAAAACAGATACAGGATGCGCAACGCCAATAGCGTAAGCAACTTGTACTTCACATTTATCAGCAAGACCTGCTGCTACAACATTTTTAGCTACATAACGAGCTGCATATGCTGCAGAACGGTCTACTTTAGATGGATCTTTACCAGAGAAAGCACCACCACCATGACGAGCCATACCGCCGTAAGTATCTACGATGATTTTACGACCAGTTAGGCCAGCATCACCATGAGGGCCACCTATTACGAAACGACCAGTTGGATTGATGAAGTATTTAGTATTTTCATCAACAAATTCTGCAGGTAACGCTGCATCGATAACGTAGCGTTTCAAATCAGTTTTAATTTGTTCTTGAGTTACTTCAGGGCTATGTTGTGTGGAAATAACGATTGTATCAATACGTTTAGGTTTACCATCAACATATTCTACAGTAACTTGAGTTTTACCATCTGGACGCAAGTAAGTTAATGTATCATCTTTACGAACTTCCGCAAGACGACGAGACAAGCGGTGAGCCAAAGAAATTGGTAAAGGCATAAGCTCAGGTGTTTCATTAGATGCATAACCAAACATCATACCTTGGTCACCAGCACCGATTTTATCAAGTGCTTCACCATTACCTTCTTTAGATTCAAGCGCTTCATCAACGCCCATAGCGATATCAGCAGACTGTTCATCGATGGATACAAGTACGCCACAAGTATCACAGTCAAAACCGAATTTTGCACGTGTATAACCAATTTCACGAACTGTATCACGTACGATGCGAGGGATATCTACATAAGTGTGAGTAGAAATTTCACCTACTACATGAACTAGACCAGTAGTAACTAAAGTTTCACAAGCTACACGAGCAGTTGGATCCTTTTCAATAATCGCATCCAAAACAGCATCAGAAATTTGGTCAGCTATTTTATCTGGATGGCCTTCAGTAACAGATTCAGAAGTAAAAAACATATGTTTTTCAGCCATTTTATCCTCCTAATACGAAAAAAAGCCTCTCATGTACTCATGAGAGACCCTCCCATCTAACGACTTTTGTCATAGGAATTAGCACCTTTTCCCCTTGGAATGGTTGCTGTAGCTTCACAGGGCCTATCCCTCCGCTACTCTTGATGAGTTACAGAAATATTATAGTGTATTTACAGTGAGAAAGCAAGTCATTATTATACTTCTTTCCCTTCTTTCAAGACTAAATCATGTTCAGCTTTATGAAGGGCACTTTCAAACAGGCGATACATATGGTGACGACCTAGAATATCTAAGAAGTCAGATTTATACATTTCTCTACGAATATCGTAACTCACATCGCTAAGCAAAACTTCAATGTCTCTCTTTTGAAGTTCTTCTATAATGCCTCGTAGAATACGTAATCCCGTCAAATCTACAAAGGGCACTTTTACAAAACGAATAATTAAATATTTTGGATCTCTATGTATAGAACTTAAGGCTCTATCAAATGCGCTGATCGCACCAAAGAATAGAGGCCCTTCTACGGTATATACCATAATGTCAGGATGAAGTGTAATTTCGTGCTTAATTTGTTCAGATAATTCAGCACAACTTGCTTCATGGACATCGATGGTATTAACCATTTTGCGCATAAACTGCAATACAGCAAGGACTACACCAACATTCACAGCAACTACCAAATCTGTAAATATGGTTAAGAAAAATGTAAGCAACAAAATCATCTGATCGGGTCTAGGTGCTAGGATGAGCATTCCTATAAATCGAGGTGCATCACTCATATTGTAAGATACTACAAACAATATAGCTGCCATAGATGCTAATGGAATATAAACAGCATAAGGAGCTAAAAATAATAAGATAGCACCTAATGTAATGGCGTGAACAATGCCTGCTATTGGAGAATTACCACCTTGTCTAATATTTGTGGCCGTTCGAGCAATTGCACCTGTAGATGCAATGCCTCCAAACAAAGGAGCAAAAATATTAGCTAACCCTTGTCCAAATAGCTCAGTATTAGACTCATGCTTGGTACCACTCATACCATCTGCCACCACTGCAGACAATAAAGACTCAATGGCGCCTAGCATA
This sequence comes from uncultured Veillonella sp., assembly GCF_934190855.1. Classification (GTDB taxonomy): domain Bacteria; phylum Bacillota; class Negativicutes; order Veillonellales; family Veillonellaceae; genus Veillonella. Next base: position 3,799 of record NZ_CAKPTN010000140.1, read on the forward strand.
GCAATTGTAAAAGCTGGACCAATCAATATTAATATTTTATCAAAATCAAAGTGCGGCACGGAAAATGTAGGTAAACCTTGAGGAATACCACCAAAAGCACTACCTATAGTCAAAACCGTAGGAAACTGATAAACAGCTTGTATGATCGTTGCTGCAATCATTGCTACAATTGGAGCCGGCACTTTTTTAATATAAGGAATTTTCGGCAAAACCAATAATAGCGTTAAGCTCAGTAACGCAATCCCTAAGGTTGGTACATCAGAATACGGCAATGACTGAATCATAGCCCATAATTTTTCATGAAAATGAGGCATATACGGCAACTGAGGGAATCCAAAGAAATATGGCCATTGACCTACCCAAATGGTAACACCAATACCTGCCGTAAAGCCCATAATAACAGGGGTTGGTATAAATCTAATAACAGTACCTAATTTAGCAACACTCATTAAGATAAGCATAACGCCTGCCATCATGGTTGCAATTTGCAAGCCGTCAAAACCATAATTGACAACAATACTGCTTAATAAGACTATAAAGGCTCCTGTAGGGCCTGCTATCTGTACGGGTGATCCTCCAAACAAAGATACAAAGATACCTGCAATGAT
>NZ_CAKPTN010000141.1 GCF_934190855.1 uncultured Veillonella sp.
GGTTACGACTGGTAGTAGTTGGCAAGGGATATCAGTATCTGCTATTACTGAAAATAGTGTAGAAATCGTCGAAGGAGGTTCATCACGATGGCTGAAAATCGAGTGAGTAGATTTATATTCTCCAATAAAACCAATATATTACTAAAAATTGGTATTCTAATAGTTATACTTACATATATATTATTTGCGCAACCGTTAGTTGTATTAGCAGATACTAAAGAATCAAAGACAACAAATAATGTAAGAAATAATGTAGCAAATAGCGTAGAGTTTAATAATGTAGCAAATAGTCTAGATCTTAATAACGTAACAAATGGTTTAGAGCTTAATAAAGAGAATGAGTCGGTTACGATATCTGTGCGTAATGCGTCATTAAAGGAAACAATTCTCGGTATTTGTCGAAGTTATGGTATATCGGTTATCGGTGTAGAATCACTAAAGGGAAATATTACGGCAACCGTAAAAGGGGAGTCTCCGGAAGAGGTTATTAAGGAGCTTGGTCGGATATATCATTTTTCTGTATTAAAGCAGCATAATACATTGCTTATTGAATCTGATGAGGCAACACTGGAGAATAGAGAACTCTATGTTCTATCCCCAGAACACTTGCCAGCAGAATCTTTGAAAGCTGTAATGGGTACCGTAGTAAAGAATGATAAAATGGCCGTACTTTCAGAACAAAATGAGGTCATTATGCATTTAACAAGTGGTGAAAAGAGGCGTGTAGAAAATTTAGTCCGTGCTATCGATAAGGAACCAAAGCAAGTGCAACTAGAAGCTACAATTATTGCGATGGAGCAATCTTATGCAAAAGAACAAGGTTTTCGGTGGTCTTGGCTCAGTTTGACTGGCCATGGTGATGATAAAACTAATTCCTATGGAGCCGTTACCTTTGGTAAAACACCAAGTGGAGAAGCTTATAAGTTTTTTGTAAAACCAGAACTAAGTCTCATGGAAAGTTCGGGAAAAGCCGTTTTAATAGCAAAACCTTCCATTATGGCTCTTAATGGTGAGACAGCTCATATTTTGATTGGTGAAAGAATTCCTGTCGTAGAGGAGTCAGAGGTTAATGGAGAGCGGAAGCGCTCTACTCGTTATGAAGAGGTGGGTATTAAATTAAACTATACTCCTATTATTACTGCCGATGGTGGCGTGGATGCCAAAATACATGCCGAGGTGAGTACGCCGATTATGGTATCGGAAATGAAAGCTTACAAAATTAGTACAAGGCAAGCTCATACTAGAGTACGTTTACAACACGGGGAAGTCCTCGTTATAGGTGGGCTCATGGATAATCGAGATCAGCACCAAATACAAAAGGTTCCTATATTAGGAGACATCCCTTTGTTAGGTAAATTATTTCGCCATAGCAGAAAAACAAAAGATTCTATAGAGATGTTGGTGTTAGTACGGGCAACTGTGGTATAATAAAGGGTAAATGATTAGGAGGTTGTGAATGGAACGCATTCGAATGATAGGCCTTGGAAAATCATTTGGGGTGCGCCAAGTATTTTCCAATGTGTCCTTTGAAATAAAAGAGGGGGATAGACTCGCTTTAGTTGGGCCTAATGGGGCCGGTAAATCTACCTTGTTGAAATGTATATTAGGTTATGAGGAGCTTGATGAAGGTAATGTAGTTAAGTCTCCTGTGGCAAGTATTGGCTACTTACAACAAGATGTAAATCTTGGTGATGATAGCTTGGCTACTGAAATCGAAAAGGCTTGGGCTGATGTACACGAATTGGAAGAACAACTTAAAGAACTTACGAGCCGCTTAGAAACTGAAGAGGCTAGTGAAGCTGATTTACAACGCCTAGATTATTTACAAAATCGTCTAGAATGGCTTGGTGGTTATGATTATGAGCAAAAGACAAAGTGCATTGTTTACGGTTTAGGTTTTACTGATGAAGATTTAGACAAACCAGCTAATGCTTTTTCTGGTGGTCAAAAAACGCGTATTAACTTAGCAAAGGCCTTAGTTCGCCGTCCAGATTTTCTGTTCTTGGACGAACCGACAAACCATTTAGATATGGATATGCTCGAGTGGCTTGAGGGATACCTATCCGCCTATCCCGGTGGTATTCTTATCGTCAGTCATGACCGTTATTTCTTAGACCGCATCGTCACTGGCGTTGTGGAGCTAGATAATCATAAGGCTACAACGTATCGTGGTAACTATAGTCGCTATATCCAACAACGTGATGAACGTTTGAAGGCAGATATGGTGGCTTATGAGAAGCAACAAGAGTACATCAAGAAAACCGAGGCTTATATAGATAAATACCGGGCAGGTATCAAGTCTAAAATGGCTCGTGGGCGTCAGTCCCAGCTCAATCGATTAGAACGTCTTGAGGCGCCTGTTACTTCACATCATTTACAATTTTCTTTCCCACCTGCTGCTATGAGTGCTGATAAGGTTTTAGTCTTAGATCACTTGTCTGTAGGGTATGGTGAAAGTCGCATCATTGATGATATATCTCTCGTTGTTCGCCGTGGTGAGTCTGTGGCTCTTATTGGTCCTAATGGGGCCGGTAAATCGACTTTAGTAAAAACTATTGTAGGCGAACTATTCCCTGAATCTGGTCATGTAGATATTGGCAATCGCGTACAAGTGGGGTACTTCTCGCAAGAGCACGAAGAGTTACATGATTCTTGGCAGGTAGTAGAAGAGATTATGAATCACTTTAACTACAGTGAAGATAAAGCTCGTAACGTACTCGGTTCATTCCTATTTAAAGGGGATGATGTGTTTAAACTGGTCGGTGATTTATCCGGTGGTGAAAGAGCGCGTTTAGCGTTGCTGAAACTATTTCTTCAAGGTGATAATTTCCTTATCCTAGACGAACCAACAAACCATTTAGACATTCCTACGCGAGAAATTGTAGAGGAAGCATTGCAACAATTTGAAGGTACTTGCTTCATTATTTCTCATGATAGATATTTCCTGGATCAAGTTTCTACTAAAACAGTAGTTCTTGATGATGGCAAAATTACAGAGTATCTCGGTAATTACTCATACTACAAGGAAAAGCTGAAAGAGCAAGAAGACTTATTAGCGTTAGCTAATGGGCAGAACTTAGAAGCTGATAAGGTGGAGAGAAAATCTATTTCAGCTGATGAGCAAGTACTTTCAGCATCAGAATCTACTGAGGACAATCAGAAGAAACCAAATGCCTATATGGTGGAAAAACAATTGGCTGAAGTAGAATCTGAAATTGCTCGCCTTGAGGCGACGATGAAGATGTACGAGGTGCAACTAGCAAATCCTGTGGTGCAACAAGATTTAGAGGAAATGTCCAAAATCTCTTTGCAAATTGAAGAGACTCAAAGCGAGTTAGATTCATTGTATGAGAAGTGGGAAAGGCTATCTGAATAGCGTATTTAATGTATATATTATTGGGGAATTAAAATCATTATCTTTTAATTGACAAAGTATTTTATATTCTCATAATATAGGAATAGATTTAAAGTTTTATGTTTTGAAAGAAGGGTGTAACATGAATAAATCCATGTTGAAAAAGGCAGCCATTTTTGGTCTTGCTGGTGTAATGGCAGTTGCTGCTGGTTGTGGTAGCAATAAAGATGCAGGTGGTGCAAATAGCAATGAAGCTAAAATTGCATTATTAACAACAACAACTGGTGGTGCTGCAGCATATGGTGAATCCATTAAAGCTGGTGCAGAATTGGCAGTGAGCGAAATTAACGCTGATGCAAACGCTGTAAAAATTAACTTATTAGTAGAAGATACTAAAGGTGATAAAAACGAAGCTATCAATGCAATGAATAAAGTAATCGCAAAAGATAAAGTTGTAGCAGTTATTGGTCCTATGTTGTCTGGTGAAATGATGGCAGCTGGTCCTGTAGCAAATAAAAGCAAAGTAGTTGCTATTGGCACATCTACAACTGCTGAAGGTATTACAGATATTGGGGATTATATCTTCCGTAACGCAGTACCTGAATCCTTGGCAGTAGATACAGCTATTAAAGAAGCTCATAAAACATTAGGCTTTAAAACAGCAGCTATTATGTACTCCAATAACAATGACCAAATGGTATCTGTAAATAATACAGCTCGCAAAGCATTGGAATCCGTAGGCGTACAAATCGTTGATACTGAAACATTTGCAGATAAAGATACTGACTTCTCTGCACAATTAACTAAGATTCAACAAGCAAAACCTGATGTTATCGTAGTTGCATCTCTTTACCAAGAAGGTGCCCTTATCATGAAGAAAATGCGTGAAATGGGTATGAATCAACCTGTAGTTGGCTCCAATGGCTTCAATAGCCCACAATTCATTAAAATTGCTG
>NZ_CAKPTN010000142.1 GCF_934190855.1 uncultured Veillonella sp.
GTGCTCTTGTAGAGTTGAATAGAATATGATTGAGTGAGATAATTATAAAAAGTGAATTGTATATATTTTAACTGTAAAATATATACCAAAATAAATAATACTAAATGTGTTGGGAGTTGAAAGTGGATGGAAAAGTATAGTGAACCACAGATATTTATAGTTAATAATAGAGATATTGCAAATAAATTAAGTGAATCTTATAATATTGAAATTGGAAATTTAGGTATAAATAAGGTTGTAGATTTTGGGGAGTATGCCCAAACGAGATATGTAAATCTTGAGTATAAAACAGTAGATAATTTACATGAATATAGTGTAATTATTATTGATTTACAAAATGAGAATGAGACTAGAAATTATATTAATAACAAGAAAGAAGTAGAGAATGCGGAATATTTATTTGAATTAAACTATCCTAAACAGATTTTTAATCCTACTTCGTTAGTCCTACATTTTATGAAAAATAATATGAGAGTTCCCTTATTAAAAATTATCTTTGCTGGAAGTGCTTATACAGAAACATATGATTTGGTTAAAGTTTTAAATCAGCAACAATATAGTCATCCAGAAAAGCATGAATATGATGTATATGAAGTGATTCAATCTAATGCGATTTCAAAGTGTGGGAAAAAGATTGTATCAGCAAATAATAAACTTTCTAATCTATTAATGAAATATACATCCGAATATAAAGCTATCTTTCACCTACCATATGTCTGGGATAGTGATTCTCAAAAATCAATTAGAAATCCCAATTTTATTCCATTATTGAAAAATCAAGATGATGAAGTTATTTCCTATATAGGTTATTCTAAAAATTCAGGATATGAATTATTACTTCCTGTTTGTGATAAAAAAGATGAGTTGATTGATGAATTGTTATCTACTTATTTACCAGAAATATTTCCTGAAATTTTCCCTGAATCAAAAGAGTTTGAATGGATAAAAGACAAAGAGTTTTTGCATAAAGAAATTTTAGAAATTGAAGAAAAGAAGAAAGTCGCTCAAAAAGCCTATGAGTCAAGAATACAATTACTCAATAGTCAAATTGAGGAAATTAATCAACAATATAAATTTTTAAATGATTTGTTAACTGCAACCGGCGAGGCGTTAGTACAAGCCGTATGCAAGTATTTTGAATGGCTTGGTTTTACAGAGGTAAAAGCGATAGATGGCAGTGAGGGTGTTCTTAGAGAAGATATACAGATTATAGATAATGAAAAAATATATATTATTGAGGTTAAAGGTATAGGTGGGACATCTACAGATTCAGAATGTACACAAGTTGCAAAGCATAGAAGGCGAAGAGAAAAAGAGTATCCTAACAAAATAATAATTCCTATATATATTGTGAATCATCAAAGATATAAGAAACCTGATTTAAGACAAAATCCACCATTTAGTAAGGATCAGATTGATTATGCATTAAGTGATGAACGAGGCCTTCTTACTACATGGCAGCTATATAAGCAATATAGACTGATAGAAGATAAGATATTTACTAAAGAAGAAACTAGAGATGCTTTATACGAACATGGAGTTATATCACTGATTCCGAGGAATTTAAAGTATATCGGAACATATTCTGAATACTTTAAGAAGCCAAAAGCAGGAATATTAATTCTTAATAATACTAAGATAAAAGTTGGGGATGAGGTTTATGCTAAAAAGGATGAGCGATGGATTTATACAAAAATTAATAGTATCCGAGTAAATGATATAGATGTTGAATATGCTGAAAGTGGAGAGGTCGGCCTCGTTACCGATATTGAACTAGAGAATGGATACGAAATTTTTAAAAGGGATATAGAGGATAAAAGTTCTAATGGGGAGTTTAAATGATAAATATTTTATTCATCTGTCACGGTAATATCTGTCGTTCAACGATGGCAGAGTTTTATATGAATCATATCGTTGCGAAGGCTGGACTTAGTGAAACTATTTATATTGAATCTGCAGCTACATCTCGTGAAGAGATAGGAAATGATACCCATTATGGGACTAAAGAGAAATTAGATGAAATGGGTATTCCTTATACTCGTCGTAAGGCTCGTCAAGTAACGGTTGATGACTATCATAATTTCGACTATCTCATTATCATGGATGAAAACAATGCACGGAATTTAAAACGTATCATTGGAGATGATGTTGACAATAAGGTGCATATGGCGATGTCTTTTGTTGGTGAAAGCCGCGATGTAAAGGATCCTTGGTATACAGGAAACTTTGATGAAACCTATGATGATGTCAGTCGTAGCTGTGATGCTCTACTAGAATTAATTAAAGAAAACATATAATGGAAATAGCCCTTATAGTTATCTAGTAAATGATTAACTATAGGGGCCTTTCTGTATAAACCTAGTGGCTATATATACTTTATACTACCGAAGCATAGCGTAATATGGTATAATTTTTAGGTATTCATGCGCCTATAGCTCAGGGGATAGAGCGCCGGTCTCCGGAACCGGGTGCGCAGGTTCGATTCCTGCTAGGCGCACCAAATAAAAGGCTTCTCGAAATTTCGAGAAGCCTTTTTTATGTGTCTTTATGTTACTGTATAGTTCAAAAAATTATATGTTAGCATCTATATTTAGTACAACGAATTCCTCGTGCTTGAAATTCATTTATCAGTAAGTCTATTGATTTATCAATGCTTTCTTCATTAGTTATATATATCATCTTTTTGTAATAGACCGTACCATCAAATTCTATCCAACGGCTTGTCTTACCATTTAGTTTGCAAATTTGCATTCTACCGGCCCAGCTGCTCATGCTACGGAATTTTTTAGCTTTAGAAAAACGTACCTCACGAATATCGCTTAATTTAAATGTTCTTCTTACTAAGCCAATGCCTATAGAGACTTGATCATCTGTAAAATAAAGAAGTTTATAACGGTCTTCTGGAGGCATGGATTTAATTATAGATAGGTTATAAGTAGCAAAAACTACAGCAATAGCTATCAATATAAACATTAGTATTATCATATAGCTTCCCATACTTTCAAGGCCTCCTTTTCTCTATTATAATAAATATAAGTAATATATGAAATACGGTGTATAGTTAACTTTGAAGCGTTGTTTGTATTTATTGATGGGAGAGAAAAATGGACATACATACACGAACTACTAAATGGAGTAAAGGCATATCTGAGATGGATGTATTATCCTTTGCTGAGAAGGAAATAGTTTGTAACAAGGTGGCCAAGCAATTATTCGTTATCTGTGTTACGATAGCTACTTTAATACTAATTGCAATTATAGCGGGTATGTTTGAATATCCATGGCTTCTAGATCATATGACGAATACAGCAAATACAGTGAGCCCCGCTCATTCTCAAGCAGGGCGATCAGGTAGTACCATGACCAGTTTGTCTTATATGATATTCGTATTAGCAGCTATGCTGATATCTACAATGTGGGTGTTTTACACTATCAAAAAACCTTTACTTAAAAGGGAAATAAGAAAATTAGTAGAGAAGAAACTAGCAGATGCTTCTAGTACGGATGATGTACTGACATCGGTATATTGGGCTTTTTCTAATCAAGAATATGGTAGTGATGATGCTTTCACCAAAGATATTATCGATTATATACCGGATAATAAAGATAACTGGAATCCTAATGGCATTGCTATTAATAATCGTAAGGTATGTATCGTTTATGAAGCGTTCATTACAGGTTCTGAACAACTACGAAGTAATGAGCATATTGTTGACCTAACTGATTTAGACGAAGAGAATCGCATTGATGGTGTATTTCAAACCGATATTAAAGTCGAGTTAAGCGCAGAGAATAGACAATGTTTTACTAATGTAGAACTATTAAGAAAAATTCATAACCAAATTGCCAATAAAATAGAAGAGGGACAAGATTGTTTTGAAGGATTAGAATATGTAGAAACAGTAGAGAGAATGCCAGTATATCGAGTTATGATTGGTGACTAATAGATTTATGTCGTTTCATGAATGAAATTTCATATTGCTTATATATTTGGTATGGTATAATATTCTCAAATTTGCATTGTTATTTGTAATAGAAATGGAGAGGGTTCTATGCTTTCAACACTAATATTTTTCTTAATTGTATTCTTGATTTACTTCTTTATTAAGCAATACAATTTGTTGCAAAATTTGACTGTAGAGATTAAAGAGGCACGTGCTAATATTATCGTTGCTTACGAGAAAAAGGTTGCCATTGTAAATGGCGAGAGAACCAACATAAAGATAACTTATAAAGAAGATATGATATTTGCCGAGT
>NZ_CAKPTN010000143.1 GCF_934190855.1 uncultured Veillonella sp.
GTTTATAGATTTATCTAAGAATTTGGGTGAAAGCTTATTTACCTATATGAAGCAAGCAACTGACCCCGTAGTTATCGATACGATCATTTGTGAAGCTGTTACAGATACGACTTATATTTGTATTCTTTTGTGCCAAGCTCATGATGCTTTTACCCATCAACTATTTAGTGAAGACGATGGCAGCTTAGCCACAGAACTTGTTTCTCATAAGGCTGTGTTACCTATGCCATCACAGAAGTTACGCGCCTTTGCATCTATTAATTTGCATGATTTTAGCGTTCGAATTTTTGAGCCTAAAGGTGAATTTGATGGTGAAGTATCCTATATCTTAGCGGATAAGGTATTACAATTAGGCACTAATCAATCTTCGCGAGATACGGTAAAAAAGGTGAAAGCTATTGTAGATAAGGTAGCTCAAGCGCATGAGTCTGATGGCATCGTTGAATTGACGACTGCAAAGTCTATGATTGCAAAAAATGCAGAAGTATCTGACACAGTAGATCCTGTTCGCATTGTGGAAGAGGTATTTAAAGCAAATCCGATTCAACAAGAGGCGGCTAAGAAGGAATTAGCCGATGCAGATATGATGCGGCCATTACCGGTGAATCGTGAGTTTGCTACAAAGGTTGGAGAACATCATAAGATTAAAACCGATACGGGCATTGAAATCTCGTTCCCTGTGGAGTATATGAAAAATCGCGAGTTCATTGAAATTAAAACTAATGATGATGGAACTTTGCGCATTGAATTAAAGAATATCAATAAAATTATGAATAAATAAGAATATCGGACTAGATATTAACTTATGGTGATTTATAATATATAGAAAAATATTATATATTGATTAGATTTATTTGTTACGCTAATATATAAGGTGGGATATAGTGAGTAAAGAAAAACATAAAAAGACTAACGCATTGCGTATTTTAGATACCCATAAGGTACCTTATAGCATTAGCGAATATGAATGGTCTGAGGAGCATGCAGCAGGACTTCATGTAGTAGAGGCGTTAGGCCTAGAGGAAAAGGAAGTTTTTAAAACTCTAGTTGGTAAAGGTGATAAAACAGGTTACGTTGTATTTTGTATTCCTGTAGCCTCTGAACTAGATATGAAACAAGCTGCTCGAGTTAGCCATAATAAGTCTGTAGAGCTTGTTCCTGTTAAGGATTTGTTGGGAATTACAGGTTATTTGCGTGGTGGCTGTTCTCCTGTGGGCATGAAAAAAGCATTTCCTACTTACTTTGATGCTACTATGGAGCCTCTAGAGTTCGTCTATGTCAGTGCAGGTCTACGTGGTATGCAAATGAAGGTAAATCCAAAAGATTTAGCATCTGTTGTAAATGCTGAATTTATTGAACTTACGATGGATCATTAAGAGGTGTGTATGGCTAAAAAGTTTTATGCAGTTCGCAATGGTCGTGTGCCAGGTGTTTATATGACTTGGGCTGATTGTGAGAAGCAGGTCAAGGGTTTTGGTGGAGCTATCTATAAGTCTTTTTCTACGGAAGCAGAAGCCCGTGCTTTTGTGGAGGACTCAGGCTTATCCTTAAGTGATTTTATGAGTGCTAATAAGAGCGAACCTAAATCATCTCAAGGCGTGAAGTCTACGTCTATAAGCTCTAGATCGGTAAGTTCTAGTTCTAGGGTTCAAAGTAAAGTATCAGCAAGTGTTGTGAAACCAGATTTTACTAAGCCAAACCATGTGGTTGCTTATATTGACGGTAGTTATAATAAAGGGACAAATACCGTTGGAGCAGGTGGTGTTATCTTCTTGAATGGGAATAGGGAGACCTTTTCCTTTCCCTCTACTGATGAACGATATACATCATTTTGGAATGTGGCTGGTGAGTTATTAGCTGCTATGTATGTTATGAAATATGCTGTTGATCGTGGCATTCCTGAATGTTCACTTTACTATGACTATATGGGCATTGAAATGTGGGCAACAAAGGGATGGAAACGCAATAATGCGCTTACTCAACAGTACGCAGCATTTTATGACTCAATAAAAGACCGTGTGCGTGTACACTTTCACAAGGTGGCTGCTCATACGGGCGATACATATAATGAAATGGCCGATGCACTAGCGAAACAAGGTGCAGGTATTTAGAAATATAAGAAGGGAGGGTGCTATGAATATATGTGTTACAGGTGGGGCCGGATTTATTGGTTCTCATCTTGTAGATCGATTAATTGAATTAGGGCACAAGGTGCTTGTTATAGATAATTTATCTACTGGTGTGCGTTCTTTTGTACATGAAGCTGCTCAATTTATTGAGATGGATGTGCGAGATCCAAAACTAGTATCTGTTTTTGAAGAATTTAAGCCCTCTATCGTATTTCACGAGGCAGCCCAAACTATGGTTCAATCCTCCATGGAGAATCCTAGTTATGACTGCGACGTTAATTTATTAGGGCTTATTAATGTACTTGATGCATGTCGTCAAGTGAAGGTTGAACAATTCTTAATGCCTTCGTCCGCTGCTGTTTATGGGGATTTAGCAGTATTGCCGCTAACTGAGGAATTAAGCGGGATGCCTTCTTCCTTTTATGGACTAACTAAGCTTACGGCAGAAGGGTATTTACGGATTTATCGTGAAGCCTATGGATTAAATACAGTATGCTTCAGATATGCCAATGTATATGGACCACGTCAAGGTGATGGTGGTGAAGGTGGCGTTATCAGTGTGTTCAACCGTTTAATCGTTGAAGGGCAGCCTTTAACTGTTTATGGTGATGGGGAGCAAACGAGAGACTTCATTTATGTAGATGATGTGGTAGAAGCTAATATCAAGGCTATGGGGAATAGTCAATGCACAGGTATTTATAATGTATCTACCAATAAGGGAACATCTGTTAATGAGTTGATTACGCGATTCCGTGCCATTAGTGGTGCTGATTTTATGGTGCACTATGAGGCTGAGCGGGTAGGGGATATCAAGCATTCTCGTTTAAGCAATGCCAAGGCAGAGCGCGATTTTGGCTTTGTAGCGACAACTACATTAGAGGACGGCTTACAAAAGACATTAGAATATTTTAAAGCTCATCATAAGTAAGAGATACAAGGTTTGGGGATATGAGTGATACACAATTTTGGGTAACTGTAGGTGTCTGGAATCTCATCGTATTTAGCATGTATGGATATGATAAATTATGTGCCATCAAGGGATATGGACGGATTTCAGAGTTTACTTTATTGTTTTTAGCATTTGCCTTTGGTGGTGTAGGTGCTTTATTAGGCATGGTTCTATGGCGCCATAAAACACTAAAGATTAAATTTAAACTAGCTATTCCTATTGCATTGCTGTGGTCTGTCTATGCGGTAGGCTTCGGTTATGGTTTGTGGGTAAACTGATTGCATAAACTAATATTTTATTCATTCTTTTATGATATAATGGGTAAAATATTGTACATAAAATGTCAGTGAAGGAGATATTTGATGTTGCGATTACAATCGGGGTTCGAGTTAGATTATGCTAACATATATAATGAAAGTTGCATACAAGAGCGAGACGTAAATAATTTTGAACGGGCTATACAAAATGTGTGGCGCCATACAAATATTTTACGTTCTACAGGCTTTGAAGAAGGCCATGTGTCTAAAGATGGTTTGCCAGAACCTGTATTGTTTTATCAGCTTCCATATATTTCGGAAGATGGTATCAATACACCAGATATGTTAAAACGTCTTTACGAATTGCGTGACTATGCACGGCACAATATCGATACAGTTGTGTCTGTAGGCATTGGGGGCTCTTATTTAGGGAGCAAAGTTATTTTTGATGTTCAATGTGGTGCATTTTGGAATAATCTAAGTACGGAAGAACGCAATGGATATCCACGGATGTACTTTGCTGGTTTTAACGTAGATGGCGACTATTTAGCAGGTCTTATCCGTACCTTAGAATACCAAGCTCAGAAAAAAGGCCCTGACTATAAGGTAATGCTCGTAATTACCTCCAAGTCTGGTTCTACAATAGAACCAATGGCCAACTTCATGATTTTGGAGAAGGCTTTACAAGATCGCAACATTAACTATGAAGTAGTAGCTGTAACAGATGTATCTGATGATGAACATCCTACAATTCTACGGGCTATGGCACTAGAAAATAATTGGAAAACTTATAGCATTCCTTATGGCGTTGGTGGCCGCTTCTCTGTATTTACAGAGGTTGGCTTTGTAACAGCTGCTCTTGTAGGTTTTGATATTGAAGGCT
>NZ_CAKPTN010000144.1 GCF_934190855.1 uncultured Veillonella sp.
GGTTTCATAACTGCCGCCGCAGCCTCAACCACCTCTTCACGATTTGCAATATATTCTTCAGCTTTTGTTTCAGGAATATCAAAGATATCGACCTTTACTGTCTTAACCTCTGTTGCCTCTCCCTTCGCAGCCTCAATAGCTGCGCCTAATTCCGTTTGATTCATATATACCTCACATAGAATGGACTTTCACCATTGGTGAAAGCCACATTACATTATATTGTTTCATCAGCTGCCTGTAAGAATGCAACGTAGCATTGTTTAGCCTCGTAAATATCGGCTTTAGAAGTAACCTCCCAAGGCGCATGCATACTAAGAACAGCTACACCACAGTCGATAACATTCATACCGTAAAGAGCCATGATGTATGCAATCGTACCGCCACCACCGAGGTCTACCTTGCCAAGCTCTGCTGTTTGATACGTTACATTGTTGGACTCCATAACACGGCGGATAAAGCCCATGTACTCAGCATTGGCATCATTAGAGCCAGCTTTACCACGTGATCCTGTAAATTTATTGAATACTACGCCCATACCAAGGTAAGAAGCATTTTTCTTTTCATACGCAGATGAATAAAGTGGATCGTAACCAGCACTTACATCAGAAGATAACATGCGAGATTTTTCCAATGTACGGCGTACACTAACAGAATTTGGTTTACCCATGAGTGTTAAGATTTCAGCTACTGCGTTTTCAAAGAAACGAGATTGCATGCCCGTAGCACCTACAGAACCAATTTCCTCTTTATCTACAAGTAAGCAACAAGTTGTGCGTTTTACATTGTCTACTTCAAGCATAGCTACCAAAGATGTGTACGCACATACGCGGTCGTCTTGGCCATAGGCCATTACCATGGAACGGTCAAAGCCCATATCACGTGCCTTACCTGCTGGTACAATTTCAAGCTCTGCAGATAACAAGTCTCGCTCAACGAAGCCATACTCTTTTTCAAGAAGGTTATTAATGAATTTAGAAACCCCTTCTTTTTCCTCATCTTTTACTGGACGGCTACCGATGAGTAAATCAAGAGCTTCCCCTTCAATTACTTTAGCTGCATTTTTTTGCATTTGTTCTTGCCCTAAATGAGGCAACAAGTCCGTAATGCAGAATACAGGGTCCGTTTCTTTATCACCAATATTAATATTGATACGTGTGCCATCTGTTTTTACCACAACACCATGAATGGCAAGTGGCATGGCTACCCAATGATATTTTTTAATGCCACCGTAGTAGTGAGTATCCCAGAATAAAAGGTTGCTATCTTCGTATTGAGGGTTTTGTTTTACATCAATACGTGGAGAGTCAATATGAGCACCTAAAATGTTCATACCTAATTCGATATCATCTGTACCGATATTAAACAAAGCAATAGATTTATCCATATGTGTGTAATAAATCTTATCCCCAGCTTTGATTGGCGTATTATTTTTAATGATGTCTTTTAGATTTACATAACCTTTTGCTTCAGCAAACTCTATGGCTTGCACTACGCATTCCCGTTCTGTTTTACCATTATCTAAAAATTGACGATATGTATCACTTAAAGCATATACCTTTTCCATAGTGGCATCGTCGTAATTATGCCATGCATATTTGCGTTCCATAATCTATCCTTTCTATAAGCTCACAGTCTAACCATTACAGACCTATCACTGTGAACTTGCATTAACAAAATTATTTTTGGCGATCCTTTTCAAGTTCCGCCCGGCGAAATTCTAAATATTTTCGCTCTTTTTCTCGATTAATTTCAGACTTCTGAGTATATAGAGAACGAATTTCGTCCGTACAATGAGTTAAAACCTTTGTAACGTAAAACTTAGTACTACCGGACTTAATCGTATATTTTCCAACTTTAAGTTGTACTGCAAAATCGCCATGTTTCGGACAAACGCCGATGGCGAGATGCTTATCCCCTTGTAATCGTTCTGGCCTAGTCATTTCTAAACGAGTCTGACAATAGGGGCAGAAAGATAAGCGTACACGTCTATCATGAACGATACGCTTCTTCTCAGGGAAGTTTTCATACATAAAAAATGTCAAAATCGGTGGATATAAGAAAGGATTACTACTTTCCTTACGAATTTGATCATAATGCAAAATTCCTTGTGGAATATCTAGCTTCTGACATATATGAGCCGTAAATACGGCATCATGTAAAGCGTTGTGAGCAGACAAATGCTCCGCCGATATATTGAGATCCTCCATAGCATGAGCCACAGAATACTGCTGATTTGTACCATATCGTTGATAGGCATAAATCATTTGAGCATCTACCCATTGATCATAAGATAAAGCTTTCATCTTATGAAGCATAAGATTTTCTCTTAAGATAAGAATATCATCAGAACCCCAAGATAGTAGCATATATTCATCACCACACCAGTTTTGAAAGTACTGCATAGCCGTCTTAAAGGGTACACCGTGATCCAGTTCTCTAGCCGTTATTCCCGTCAATTCTCGCACATGCTTATGCATCCGTGGCAAATATTGAGGTTTGATGAACATCGTAAAATGATCTACGATGTCCATCTTGTCATTTAGTTTTACCGCTCCGATTTGAATGATTTCACCAGTCAACGGCATTTTAGTACGCTTCATAAAGCTAATGTCGTTGCTATACGGTTGATTCCACTCCAAATCAAATACTATATAATTCATAGGCTTTTATTTCGATTCTGAAAGCAACGTTTCCGCCGCTTTAATAACCTGTTCTTCAGAAATTACAGATAACCCTTTGTAATTTCCTTCTTTAATAATCTTCTTCATGCTTTTACCAACTTCATAGGAGTCCATCGTTTCAAGAAGAATAGCATGAGCTTGGTACGGACCATAAAAGAATGGGTTAGATGGTCCATAAAGTGCCACGATTGGCACCTTTTGACTAATTCCTACATGCATAGGACCAGAGTCATTTGTAATCAATAGATTACAGCGGCTCATAGCCGCTGCTAATGGTCCTAACTGGAATTTTCCAGTGGCCACAATGGGTTTGGTTTCCATTTGTTCTACTACAGGTTGCACCATTTCTAGATCCATAGGGCCGCCAAAGAATACAGTCTTATATCCTAAACGACCGAAATGATCTGCTACATGAGCAAATCGCTCAGCAGGCCAGCGTTTCTCAGGAACAGCACTACCAATATTAAAACCGATGAGCGTATCACTATCGGTTAATCCATGACTAGCATAGAATTCTTGGGCCTCACGGCGCCACTCTTCACAAGTTTCAATGTGTAAGCCTGAATTAGAGGTATCGGTAACACCTAATTGTTCTAGTACATTGATGTACATATCTGCAGCGTGGCGAGTTTTACGATCTAGACGGGTATACTTTGTCATAAATGGTCTAAACAAAAAATGACTCATACCAGTCGTAATGGGCGCATGAATCTTCCACGCCAAATAGGAAGTGCGTTCATTGGGGTGTAAATTGATAACGATATTAGGTTTACCCTTTGCATTGATTTCACGAGCTACCTCATTAAGCCCAGAAATACTATTATGACGCCCCTTTTTATCTACAACGATCAGTTCATCAATATTTGGGTTATATTGCATTACTTGTTGTAGTTTTTCATCTATTACATATGTAATATGACTATGTGGAGCAGCTTTACGCAATACCTCTAGGAATGGAGTCGTTAAAATAACATCACCTAAGTGCATGAGAAAGGTGACCACAATGCGCTTATAATCTAGTTCCATTATAGTTCCTTTCCAAGTACTTGTTCATACACAGACCATACTGCATCCACAGGGATTTGAGCCATACAATCTGGATCATCTACCAGAGGTTGCTCAGGTGTTGCTTTCGAAGTTGGTGAAATAATGAGATGTACATGACTACCGCCATAAGGACCAGTTCGCTTCGGAGATGTGGTTCCAAATAGTGCAATCAAAGGGCGCTTAAGAGCATTTGTAATGTGCAAAGGCCCCGTATCAGCACTGATAAAAATTTCACAATGTCGAATTAATTCAATGAGTTCAGGCATTGATGTAGATCCCACTAAATTTATGAGATTCTTATGCTTCACATAGTTTTCTATGAAAGCACCCTTTTCTGCATCATCAGGAGCACCGGCAATAACAACCTTTTTACCAGATTCACATAAGCGAATACAAAGCTCTCCAAAGTTAAGAAG
>NZ_CAKPTN010000145.1 GCF_934190855.1 uncultured Veillonella sp.
AGGCGATATTTTCCGCCACAGTTTTATTTGGCAATAAACGGAAGTCTTGGAATACAACGCCGAGCTTTCTACGTAATTTTGGAATTTTACTGCGTTTCATACGCGTAACATCAAAGTCATCAACGATAACTGTACCAGTGTCTGGCACAACTTCATGTGTTAATAACTTAAATAGAGTTGATTTCCCTGCACCACTGTGACCACAAACGAGGACAAATTCACCATCGTTAATGGTTAAACACACATCGTCTAATGCAACAGAACCATTATCATAGACTTTACTAACATTCTTAAATTCAATCATGGGGTCCCCTTTGATTATTTACGAGTGATTACACGTTTTACTGCTTCTACAATGTCTTTTGCTGTCAATCCATATTTAGCCATCAATTCTTTTGGTGTACCACTCTCCCCAAATGTATCTTGTACACCAACGAATTCCATAGGAACTGGCTTATTAGCCACAACAACTTCAGACACAGCAGAACCCAGACCACCAATGATATTATGCTCTTCTGCGGTAACGATAGCACCAGTTTCAGTAGCTGCTTTTACAATTGCCTCTGCATCAATTGGCTTAATAGATGCCATATTGATTACACGAGCAGACACATTAGATTCAGCTAAGGTTTTAGCCGCCTCTACAGCAGGACCAACTAATGCGCCGCAAGCGATAATTGTAACATCAGAGCCCTCTACCAATGTAGTAGATTTACCTGGCACAAATGTATAACCTTCTGCAGTTACATCATCTACACCTGCACGACCAAGACGCACATATACAGGGCCTTCATAAGATGCAGCCCATTCAATAACGGCCTCTGTTTCGCGCTCGTCTGCAGGAACTACGACTGTCATATTAGGCAATGTACGCATGCAGGAAATATCTTCCAAACTTTGATGCGTAGCACCATCTTCACCGACTGTAATACCAGCATGTGTAGCACATACTTTTACATTTAATTTTGGATAACATACAGCGTTGCGGATTTGTTCAAAGGCACGACCTGTAGCAAACATAGAGAAGGAAGATACGAATGGAATCTTACCAGCTGCTGCTAGACCAGCACCAACGGAAATCAAGTTTTGCTCTGCAATACCTACGTTAAAGAAGCGCTCTGGGCATGCACCTTTAAAAGTATCAGTTTTAGTAGATTTAGATAAATCTGCATCTAAAACAATAATATTTGTATTTTCTTTACCAATGCGAGCTAGCGCATTACCATATGCTTCACGTGTTGCTTTACCCATTATTGTACCCCCATAATCTCATTAACAAAGGCTACACCTTGTTCTTCACTTGGTGCTTTACCATGCCAACCTGCTTGGCCTTCCATTTCTTCAACGCCTTTACCTTTTACAGTATGCATTACGATGCATGTTGGGCCTTCTGTGAAAGCTTTCGCAGATTCAATAGCATTATGAAGTTCATCAAGATCGTGACCATTTACTTCAATAACGTTCCAATTAAAAGCTTTAAACTTTTCTGGAATTGGCAATGGAGAAAGTACTTTTGTAATATCCCCATCAATTTGAAGACCGTTGAAATCAACAAAAGCAGTTAAGTTATTGAGCTTATAATGACCTGCAAACATGGCCGCTTCCCAAACTTGACCTTCTTCAAGCTCGCCGTCACCAAGGATGGAATATACACGATAGTCAGCATTATCAATTTTACCTGCCAATGCCATACCACAAGCTGCAGAGATACCTTGACCTAAAGAGCCTGTAGACATATCTACACCTGGAGTATGTTTCATATCAGGATGACCTTGTAACATATGGTCAATTTTACGCAAGTTCAAAAGTTCTTCTTTAGGGAAATAACCTTTTTCTGCCAATGTAGCATATAATGCAGGTGCTGCATGACCTTTAGAAAGGACGAAACGATCTCTATTAGGATCCTTTGGATTTGCTGGATCTACATTCATTTCTACATAGTACAACAAGGCCATCACATCGGCGATAGATAGTGAACCACCTGGGTGACCGGATTTCGCTGCCGTCACAGACTGTACAATACTAACGCGAATAGCTTTTGCCTTCTCTTGAACTAATTGTTTAACATCTTGTGTTAATGTAGCCATAGAGACCTCTCTTTCTGGATAGGATCCAATATATTAATAATTCTTAAGTAATGAAATAGCAATTTCTGCATTGCGTTGAGAATCTACACGCAATGTTTCAATACGGTCATAAGAGGCTTGATATTCCTCACGAGAATTCAATAATTTATGACACCATTGATATAAAGCTTCTTCACGTAAATGAGTCATTGTGCCAATTGGCTCTTGACCAATCATATGTAAGAAACTTGTAATTTTAGGATCATAGGAAATACCAATGACCGGTTTTCCCATTAAAGAGCTAAAAACTAAGGCATGAAGGCGTATACCAATCATAAGGTCAACATTACCAGATAATGATACTTGTTGCTCTGTAGAGAATGGTCCTTCTAACACAATAGCACCCTTCGGCATATAGCCTGCAATAATTTTCGCCTCTTTTGTATCCTCAGGATGAGACATAGGAATAAAGATAATTTCCACATTATCTTGTTCTTGCAAGCGGCTTAACACATTTGCTAAGGCTTCACGATATTCGGTATCCTCTTTCCAACTACGAACAGCAACACCTATTTTTTTAGGTAGTTCAACTGATTCAGGAAGCTTAGAGGTATACCCTTCAAGAATATGTGCTCCCATAGATAAATCAACAGGTTGCATGGCTAATACAGCATCTGCCGTAACCTCTACATCCTCAATGCCTAAAGATTCTAATTCCGCTTTAGAAATAGAGTCTCGCACCGTAATTATATCTACAAAACGCAATACAAAACCTACAGCTCGACGTGTAGATGGTCGATTCAAAGGTCCAATCCCTTGGGAATAAAGCATAACTTTTTTCCCCATCATCTTGGCCAACGCCATAATACTTAAATAATAGTAAGTATTGCGAATACTTGTAGCATCTTGTAAAAGACTGCCACCACCACTAATTACAAGATCAGAATTAGCAATGGCCTTTAGAATACCGAATGCAGAAAATGTACCTACTGCATTAATATTATATTTCTTACTAGTCTCTTTAGGATTACCAGAAATTACAGTAATATGTGCGTCTGCCTCTTCTTTTCGAATAGCATCGATAATGGCGCAGAGCATAGCTTCATCACCTGCATTACCAAAGCCATAATAACCAGAGATCACAATATTACTCATGGTCAACCTCCCTAGCTTGGAACCATTGTGTTACGTACATCATAAAACGTACTGCAATGATAAGAAGTACGCCAAAAAGAGCACCTATCAACAATCCGTCAGATCCACGCATGATAGACATGAATACAGGTGTTCTAAGATGACAGAATGTTTCTACCATTGATGCAATACCGATTACACCAGCTAGAGTCAATAAGAAGTGAATCACTGTAGGCCATTTTCGCAAGAATGCAAAGGTTGCAAGCATTAATGCAGGGTGACCAATAATAAACTCTTTTTCACGAGGTCTTGCATACATCGTATTTTCAAGGAAACGACGAAGCGTGAGTTCAAAGGTTGGCACAGGAACACCTGCTGTATGACCACTACGACCAACAAATACCCAAGCTACTGCACCAAGTGCAGCTACTACGAAGAATACATAGAATTTAACATCCATTGTAAGGAATTCTACTACGAACTTCTTCGCTTCTTCTTTAGAGTTAATCATGCGACCTTTCCACAACGGGAATCGTTGTAAGTAAGCAATCATAACTAGAAGAACTGGTAATACAAATGTTAATTTAACACCTCTAAAGATAGCAAATTCCATAAAGAATTTCGTATTACCAAGTAAAGATGCAATATACATACCCCCAATAGCAGCAAATAGAGCTGCAATTACGAGATAAAATAAAGCAAGCACTGTAGACTTAGTAGCACCTAGCGGACGAGCCCCGTCATAACGACGCCACTCTTCCATCAATCGAATCATAGCCCCTACTGGAGCCATAACAGCACTAGATAAAGCCCAAATTTGAGTAATTAATGTACCACTTGTAATAATAAATACAACGATAGATGCTAAAGAGATACCAAAGAATGCAACCAATTGCGTGTGTTTAGGCAT
>NZ_CAKPTN010000146.1 GCF_934190855.1 uncultured Veillonella sp.
GTATTACCTATGATTGAGGCTGCTAAAGTGGGTGATATTTTCTGTACTGTAACAGGCTGTAAAGATGTTATTGTAAAAGAACATTACGAAGTAATGAAAGATAAAGCAATCATGTGTAATGCAGGTCACTTCGACTGCGAAGTAAATGTAGCTGAATTAGCTGACCTTGCAGTAAGCCATGAGCGCGTTCGTCAAAATATCGAAGGCTATACTATGGCTGATGGTCGTAAACTCTATGTATTGGCTGAAGGTCGCTTAGTAAACCTTGCAGCTGGTGATGGTCATCCTGCAGAAATCATGGACTTGTCCTTTGCTATGCAAGCCCTTGCTGCAGAGCATATCTTGAAAAATGGCAAAGAAATGGAGCCAAAAGTATATGTATTGCCTCATGAATTAGATGTGGAAATCGCTAAACTAAAATTGAACTCCATGGGCTATGATTTAGATTCTTTGACACAAGAACAAATCGACTACTTAACAAAAGTAAACTAATACTGTATTGAAATATAACCGAGCTATTATGGCTCGGTTATACCTATGAGGGAAGACGATGTCTGATTTATTGATTACTCATGTAGACGTCCTCACTGATGAGGGTGTTCTTAAAAATCATGCTATTGAAATTGAAAATGGCTATATTACGGCTATCTTAGCCGATAGTGAAGCTAGTAAGGCAAAAGATTCTGCTAAGGAAGTGCTCGATGGTAAAGGCCAATTGGCAGCGCCAGGTCTCGTAAATACCCATACTCATATTGCGATGGGCCTATTTAGAAACTATGCAGATGATCTTGAGCTTATGGAATGGCTTGAAACAGCTATCTGGCCGACAGAAGCAAAATTAAACGACGATTATGTTCGTTATGGCACACAACTTGGCATTGCTGAAATGTTGCGTACTGGTACCACAACCTTTAGCGACATGTATTTCTTTATGAATACGACGGCTGAGGTGGTAAAAGAAACAGGTATTCGCTCTGTATTATCTCGTGGCTTAGCTGGTGTTTCTCCCACAGCAGATCAATCATTAGTTGAAAATGCTGATTTATTCCGTACCTGGAATGGTTTTGATAACGACCGCATCAAGGTATTATTAGGACCACATGCGCCATATACTTGTCCAGATACTTATATGGAAAAGGTTATCGCCTTATCTCATGAATTAAACTGTGGCATTCACATGCACTTGTCCGAAACAAAAGGGGAAGTGGAGAATGTTATGAAAGCTACTGGTAAGACGCCAATTGCGCATATGCATGATTTAGGTCTATTTTGGAATACTACCTTAGCCGCACATTGCGTTCATGTTACAGATGAAGATATGGCTATTATGGCTGAAAATAATGTAGCTGTTGCCCATAATCCACAATCCAATTTAAAATTAGCAAGTGGTATTGCACCAGTGCCTGAAATGATTGCAAAAGGTATTACAGTTGGTCTTGGTACAGACGGCTCTGCTTCCAATAATAATGCAGATATGCTTGAAGAAGTACGCCTTGCTGCTACCTTACATAAAGCACGTCTTTACGATCCTAAGGCCATTCCTGCACAAGCAGCTTGGAATATGGGTACTGTAGAGGGCGCAAAAGCCCTTGGTTATACTGACCTTGGTGTATTAGCCAAAGGCTATCGTGCAGATATCGTGCTATATGATGTATCTGGGATGCACTGGATGCCTCGTTATAACGATTTAGCGGCACTTGTATACTCTGCAAACAGTTCTGATGTAAATACTACGATTGTAGGCGGCAAAGTTCTTATGAAAGACAAAGAATTGCTTACTATTGATGAAGAAAAGCTTCGCGCAGAAATCACTAAGGCTCAAGCGTATTTTAGTAACTAATATAAAGAAAACCCACTCATAGTATGATATATTTCTTTACTAGATAACTAATAAAGGGGAAACATATCATATGGAGTGGGTTTATTTTATATGTTTTGCTTTGAATACTATTTTATTACTTTCACCAAAAACATTGGCACAGGAATATAAAATTCATCTTCTTCACTGTAAATACGAGGACCTACTGTAGAATCGATGGTAACAGAGCTAGCACCTAATTTGGTGAGCAGTTCTTTATCCCATTGAGGGCGTGTAAAGGATGAAATTTCAAGCATATGGTAAATAGTATGGCACCGCTCTTTTAAATCATTACTTACGTGTTCATGGGCATGATGAACTGATTGTGGTAAGTCATGATGATTGCGAGCATGTTCCGCATCATAATTGAGGATTAAACCGCCTGGACGGATGACGCGTAACCATTCAGCATAAGCTTTATCTGGATGTGGTAAGTTCCACGTTACATTACGGGCTACAACGATATCAAAGGTATTAGAGTCAAAGCTGAGGTTTTCCGCATCCATAACGGAGAAGGTAGCATCACAATCGAGGGAGTCTGCTAGTTGGTTTGCTTCGTCTATCATGTTAGGTGTAATATCGATGCCGTGTACTGTATGTCCTAGTTGAGAGAGGATAATACTAAAGAAGCCTGCACCACATCCGATATCTAATATACGTAAAGAGCAATCAGAATCAAAAATATGACTCGTTAGTTCATCTCTCCATAATTTAAGTTTAGGGCTATCTAATTCTTTTGCACGTAAGGCACCGAAGTCGTGAGCTCGATCTGTCCAATAAGATGTAATAAAATCCTTATCATCCTTCATAGGATGGTTATGTTCAAAAATATCGTTCATACATTAGTTCTCCTCATATTCTATAGTGTTTATAGTACCATAAAATATGAATAAACTATACAGCAAAAATCACATTTATACTATAAATACATTGGGTTAGATATGTTATAATATTTTTATATTTTGTTTAATGAAAGGCAGGGCTATGATA
This sequence comes from uncultured Veillonella sp., assembly GCF_934190855.1. GTDB lineage: Bacteria > Bacillota > Negativicutes > Veillonellales > Veillonellaceae > Veillonella. Next base: position 2,849 of record NZ_CAKPTN010000146.1, read on the forward strand.
TTACAAACTGGACAACGTACAGATATACCTGCCTTTTATGGTCAATGGCTAATTAATCGTATTAACGAAGGATTTGTAGATGTTCAAAATCCTTATAATCCATTACAAGTGACACGTTATGCTATTAATCACGAAGTAGTAGATGGCATTGCTTTTTGTACGAAAAATCCTTTGCCATTTATACCATTACTTAACAATATTAAAGATTACCGACAATATTGGCATATGACGATAACCCCTTATGGACGTGACATTGAGCCCTATGTACCGCAATATGAGTCTGTAATAGATGGTTTTAAACATATTTCTAAAGAACTGAACCCTCAGTCTATGGTGTGGCGCTATGATCCAATTATTTTAACTAATGACTATACCTTAGATTTTCATTTTGAAAGCTTTTACAAAATGGCAAAGTCTTTAATGGGCTATACAGATACAGTTATTGTTAGTTTTTTAGATATCTTTGATAAAGTAGCTCATAATTTTCCTGAAGGCTATAGACCGAGTTTAGATATTCAAAAGAAAATGATTAAAGAAATGGTATCTATGGCTCAGTCTCATCATATGATGCTTAAAACCTGTGGAGAAGGGGATACTTTTAAAGAACTAGGTGCCAATATAGACGGCTGTCTTACACTAGACTGTTATGAACGGGCTTGGAATATTAAATTAAAAGCACCGAAACGAACACCGGCTAGACCTGAATGTAATTGTTATTTACATGGTGATATTGGTGCTTATGATAGCTGTAGTCACTTCTGCCGTTATTGTTATGCTAATACGAATCAAGCTGCAGTTCGTCAAAATCGAATGCAACATGATCCAAAATCTAGTTTACTGATTGGAACACTTTCAAAAAGAGCAATTATTAAAAAAAGTGTGGAAAAGAGCTGGATTGTAGAAGAAACTTTTACACAAGAGAGCCTATTTTAACTAGATTTACGAATAATTACGAAACTCAAATCATTGACGTATCGTGTAAAATATAGACAAAAGGGGTTGTCAAAGGGGCAACCCAGGAATATAAGAGAATGAAGGCCTTTGTATATGTATTTTTGTAATCATAAGGAGGTGCGATCCGTGATAACTTATAAGAACGACAGTAAAGAAGCTTTACAATCTTCTGAATCGTCTATGCCTGTACTAGCTATGTGTTATGATTTTGATAAAACCTTAACCCCTGACGATATGCAGGCACAAGGTTTTAT
>NZ_CAKPTN010000147.1 GCF_934190855.1 uncultured Veillonella sp.
ATTCGATTTTGAGTGATTATTATATGATGAATTGTAAAATATATTTCCATATAAAAAAGCGACCCCAAATGGGGTCGCTTTCAGTAAGCTTATGCTTATCAAGAAATTACTAAAGTAATCTCTTATTTCAACCAGCTCATCAAGTTACGAAGTTCTGCACCAACTGGTTCGATTGGATGAACAGCAGCTGCTTCGCGATGTTCTTTAAGGAATTTTTGACCATTTTTGGAGTCAGCCAAGAATTCATCAGCAAATTTACCGGATTGGATATCAGCCAAGATTTGTTCCATCGCTTTTTTAGTATCTGCAGTGATTACGCGAGGACCTGCATGGTAGTCACCGTATTCAGCAGTGTTAGAGATGGAGTGGCGCATTTTTTGGAAGCCACCTTCGTAGATAAGGTCTACGATCAATTTCATTTCATGTAAGCACTCGAAGTAAGCGTTTACAGGTTCATAACCAGCTTCAGTTAATACTTCGAAACCAGTTTTGATCAATTCAGTAACGCCGCCGCACAATACAGCTTGTTCACCGAAGAGGTCAGTTTCAGTTTCGGATTTGAAGTTAGTTTCTAAGATACCGGAACGGCCACCGCCTACACCGGAAGCCCATGCTAATGCAACTTCTTCAGTATCACCAGATGGGTCTTTTTCTACAGCGTACAAGCAAGGAACGCCGGAGCCTTCTTGGTATGTACGACGAACTAAATGACCAGGGCCTTTAGGAGCTACCATGAATACGTTTACGTCTTCACGAGGAACGATTTTGCCGAAGTGAATGTTGAAACCGTGAGCGAATGCTAAGTATGCGCCTTGTTTCAAGTTTGGCTCAATATCCTTTGCGTAAACATCAGCTTGTAATTCGTCTGGAATCAATACCATAACGATGTCAGCACCTTTAACTGCTTCTGCAGTTTCTTTTACTGTAAGGCCTGCTTCTTCAGCAGCTTTCCAGCTAGAAGAACCAGCACGAAGGCCGATTGTTACATCCATACCGTTCTCTTTCAAGTTCAATGCATGCGCATGACCTTGGGAACCGTAACCTAAAACTGTAATTTTTTTGCCTTCCAATTTGCCTAAATTACAATCTGCATCATAATAAACTGTAGTACCTAAAATTTTACCTGCCATATTAGACAACCTCCAAACATATTCAATAGAATATAGACTAATATATACTGTACACAATCTCACAGATTTTTGCAAGATGTGGCGTACATTAATTTAGTATCAGTAAGCTTGTTTTCAAGCTACTGATAAAGAAATTTGATAACTACCGTACAATCACCCACGGGCGATCATCCTTCCATACAACTTGTACGGGAATACCAAACACATCAGACAGATTTTCATCTGTTAATACAGCGTGTTTTGGTCCCGCATGTATCATCTTACCCTCTCGCAAGATGGCCACATGTGTAATCGCTGGTAGTATCTCTTCAATTTGATGTGACACATAGATAATCGGTGTCTGTTGCTCCGCCACCAAGTTAGCTACTGTACGCAAGAATTGTTCTCGCGCCGGTAAGTCTAAACCAGAGCAAGGCTCATCCAAAATCAGTAAATCTGGATTTGCCATGATGGACCGTGCCAATAATACACGTCGCTGTTCCCCAGCAGACAATGTATGGAAACGATGACCTTCTAAGTGGCTTAACCCAAACTCAGCTAATAGTTGCATACCTCGGTCACGCACCTCTGGTGAAACCTCTTGGTATATACCAATACTACTGAAAGCACCAGAAATGATGACATCCTCTACAACTTGCTTATCCAAGGTAGACTGAAACTGTCCCAGAGCAGAGCTGACAAAGCCTAATCTCGCTTTGATTTTAGGCCATGCATATTTCCCAAATTCATGACCGAAGACACGCAATGTACCGGTCGTAGGAATTTGGTAGGCTGGTATCATGCTAAGAAGCGTCGATTTGCCAGCCCCATTGAGCCCTAATAATGCCCAATGTTCACCTTCCTCTATATGCCAATTTACATTATCTAGGATATGTCTGCCATCGCGACGAAAGCAGACATTTTCATAATGGAGTAATTCATTCCCCACTCTATCATCTCCTACATTTTTTCTCCACGGCTCATCGCAGTAATACCTGTTTTAGCAATTTCAAGAATACCATAGGTTTCCATAATTTGGATGAAACCGCGCAACTTTTCAACACTACCGATGACTTCAATAATCATGGACGTAGGAGAAATATCGAGTACATTGCCACGATATACATCGGCAATTTGTACAATTTGAGAACGTGTTGTAGCCGTCGCTTTTACCTTGATAAGCATTAATTCACGACATACTACATCATGATCTTCAAATACTTTGACCTTTACAACGTCAATAAGCTTGTAAATTTGCTTTTGAACTTGATCTAAGATGCGATCATCCGCCTCAACAGTGAGGGTAATGCGCGCATAACCTGGCTTATTAGTAATGCCAGAGGTCATTTTTGTAACGTTAAAACCACGACGGTTAAAGAGTGCTAAAATACGTGTACCAATACCTGGTGTATTTTTTGCAATTACTAAGACTTGATGCTCTTTAGCCATTATAGCACCCCTTTCTTGCCCATCATGCCGCTTACTGTGCCGCCTGCTGGAATCATTGGCAATACATTGTCTTCACGTTCAACGCGACAATCCAAGACGATGCTTTCATCAGACGTAATGTAAGATTTGAATTCTTTATTGAAAGTTTCAACATTATCGAGACGAGCCGCTTTCAAATTAAAGGCATCAGCCAATTTCAAGAAGTCTGGGCTCATTTCCAAATCTACATAGGAGTAGCGACGGTCGTTAAAGATTTGTTGCCATTGGCGAACCATGCCTAGGTAACCATTGTTGATGATTACAATTTTGATTGGCAAGTTGTATTGACGAACCATCATGAGTTCTTCGCAAGTCATTTGGAAGCCCCCATCACCTACAACAAGAACTACTTGTTTCTTAGGAGCCCCTACTTGCGCACCAATAGCCGCCGGCAAGCCATAACCCATTGTACCTGCACCACCAGATGTAACGATGGTATGAGGTTTTTTATGAGTTAAGAATTGAGCAGCCCACATTTGATGCTGACCTACGTCAGAAACAATGATTGCATCATCTTTCACAAGTTTATTAAGCTCAGATAATACATATTGTGGATGTAATTCACCATCAGTAGATTCTGGAACAGCGATAGGATATTCCTCTTGCCACTGGCGAATTTGCTCAAGCCAAGCTTCATGTTTTGCGGGCTCCACAAGTGCGTTAAGTTCTGTTAATACTCGTTTCAAATCACCTACGATTGGCACGTCGATAGTAACATTCTTGTCAATTTCAGCTGGGTCGATATCGATGTGAATAATCTTAGCTTTTTTACAGAAGAAATCAGGATGACCTGTAATGCGGTCGTGGAAGCGAATACCTGCTGCGATAACAAGGTCTGCTTCATCTGTACTATTATTAGCTGCCACAGAACCGTGCATACCAACCATACCTAGGGCCAATTCGTGGTCTCCAGGGAAGCCACCAAGGCCTACTAAAGTATTCGTTACAGGAATGTGAGCTGTTTCAGCCAACGCTTTCAGCTCATCCATCGCACCAGATTTCAATACGCCAGCACCAGCAATGATGAGCGGACGCTTTGCATTTTTAATGAGCGTAGCCGCCTTCTTAATTTGGCCTTGATGACCTTTATAGGTTGGATCATAGCCTTCAAGTTGAATCGGAACTTCATATAATTTATTGTATTCCGTCATGGATATTTTTTCTGTTTGAATATCCTTTGGAATATCGATAAGTACTGGACCGGGACGGCCTGTACCAGCAATAAAGTACGCTTCTTTAATAATGCGAGGCAAATCATGAATATCTTGTACGAGATAATTATGCTTTGTAATCGGCATCGTAATACCTTGGATATCCGCCTCTTGGAAGGAGTCTTTACCGATAAAAGGACGACCTACCTGACCGGTAATGGCTACCATTGGTACGGAATCCATGTACGCAGTCATAATACCTGTTACAAGGTTTGTCGCACCCGGACCCGATGTTGCAAGGC
>NZ_CAKPTN010000148.1 GCF_934190855.1 uncultured Veillonella sp.
ATCGAGCTCCTGGTACAACTACGACATATTCGCCTTCAACACCATGGGTTTCTAACTTATGCTTAACGGACTTCTCTGCTTCAACATAAGCGGGCATAGGGAACTCTACGCCTTCTACATCGCCCCCAAGGGCCCGTACCGTATCAAGGTAGCGTTCGATGACATGATCGTATTTATGTTCACCAACGAGTGCTTTATTAACTAAATTACTGCCTTCACGAAGTTCCCAATATCCATATTTTTCTGGAGATCCAGATAATAAGGATACAATGGCACTTTTAGCAATACATTGAAGGTCTAAGGTCATATCAAAATGGCGACTATGCAAGTCCTTACGCAATTGATATAAGTAAGCAGGCTTTTTAAGTCGTTTCTTGTCGATAATAATCACATCATCAACCCAAGGTGTACCAGGTAAGAGGCTAGCAAATTGCTCATGAATAGCCCAGGTAATACGAGCATTAGGCCAATTTTTACGCACAGCATACAAGGTAGGCAATGCATGAATTACATCGCCTAATGAGCTCATCTTTATGATGAGTATATTCTTGTAGTCTTTCATATAGCCTCCCAAATACAACACAACAACTTAAGCAACCTTATAGTTTCTTTAAATAAGCCTTATATATTAAGCAATAACAATATAAATAGTAGATTAGTAGATTAGTAGATTAGTAGATTAAATACTAGATTAAATGATAGTTTTAATAAAATCTAAAAGATTAGTACCTGTAAATAGATAACCCTTTACCCCTGCTGCCTCAGCTGCATCAACATCACGTTGACTATCTCCAATAAGGAAGCTCTCTGCCGGATCCACATGATAATCTTTAATAGCTTGCTTGATCATACCAGGCTTAGGTTTTCTACATTCACAGTCTACAGCGTAAAGAGGCACAGCACCTTCTTTATGATGAGGACAGTAATAGAAGTGTAAAATAGGTGCCCCACTGCGGTCTAGTTCATGAGCCATATGGTCATGAAGAATCTGTACATCAGACTCTTTATAATAACCACGAGCTACACCGCTTTGATTAGTCACCACGATGAGGTCATACCCTTTGCTATAGGCATAAGCTAAAGCCTCTTTTGCACCATCTACCCACTCTAAATCACTGATTTTATATAAATAACTAACGTCTTTATTAATAACGCCATCGCGATCTAAAAATAATACTTTGCGCATTAGCGTAAATACCCTTCGTTATTATCTAATAGTTCACAGTATTCTTTAACAGCATCTTCCATTTTATGGAATCCTTTATCATAACCAGCAGCTAATAATTTAGTAGTATCAGCCTCTGTAAAGCTTTGATATTTACCTTTTAATACCTCTGGGAATGGCACGTATTCAATCTTGCCGTGGCCGTTATAGTCGATAACAGCTTGCATGAATTGGTTAAAGCTATGAGCATGACCTGTACCACAGTTGAAAGTACCAGAAATTTCTGGATGCTCCCAGAAGTAGAAGTTTACATTAACTACGTCTTTTACATAAATAAAGTCACGTGTTTGGCCGCCATCTTCGTAGCCATCTGTACCTTCAAAGAGATTGATAACACCAGTTTCTTTATTTTTGTAGAACATTTGACGAACTAAAGATGCCATTTTATCTTTATGAGCTTCGTTAGGACCGTATACGTTAAAGTAACGTAAGCCTACTACTTGAGCAGTATATTCACCTTCATATTTACGCACATAACGGTCGAACAACAACTTAGAGTACGCATATGGGTTAAGAGCTTCTTCAGCTTCTGGTTTTTCTACGAAACCATTTGTACCATTACCATAGGTAGATGCAGAGGACGCATAGATAAATGGAATGCGACGGTCTTGGCAATAATGGAATAGATTTTTAGAACCTTCATAGTTGTTCTTCATCATGTATTTGCCATTATATTCCATTGTGTCTGCACAAGCACCTTCGTGGAATACGACTTCAATAGGGCCAACGTCGAATGTACCGTCAGCGATAGCGCAATCAAAATCATCACAATCGATGTAATCTAAGAATTCTAGATTTTGAATATTGCGAATTTTGCGACCATCTGTAAGATCATCAACGATGAGAATATCTGTACGACCTCGGTCATTTAGTGCTTTCACAATATTACTGCCGATAAAACCAGCACCACCTGTTACGATAATCATAATTTGCCCTCCTTAGCCATAGTGGCTATTTTCCCTACAATATCTGATGTAGAATAACCTTCTTTAAATGAAAGTACCTCTACATTGTCAACGGACTCTCGTCCAATAATATCTTCAATCTTATAATCTCCGCCCTTAACAAGCGTATTAGGACGCAAGTACGCTAATAACTCAGCAGGAGTATCTTCTTCAAATAATACAACCCCATCGATACACTGCAACGCACTCAATAAAGCTGCTCGATCCTCTTCACTAACGATAGGACGAGTTTCCCCTTTAAGGCGTTTAACAGAGGCATCTGAATTCAAACCAATGATGAGATGGTCTCCAAGCTGCGCAGCCTCTTGCAAGTACGTAATATGTCCACGGTGAAGAATATCAAAACAACCATTGGTGAATACTACCGTTTCACCCTTGCTTTGCCACTGTGTAACGAGCTCTTTCATTTCGTCCTTCGTATATAGAGGCTTGGACTGAATGCTATGTTTGAAAGAATGCCATAAGTCTAATAATTCAGAGCGGTGAATTGGATATGTGCCGACCTTAGACACTACAATGCCTGCAGCGCCATTGGCGATATGCAAGGCTAAGCGCATAGACAAACCACTAGCAAGACAAGTCATCATCATAGATACAACGGTATCCCCTGCGCCGCTCACATCAAAGACCTCTTGTTGAGTAGCCGGATTATGCCATGTACGACCATCTTTTGCGATAACTGTAATCCCTTTAGCAGACCGTGTAGCTACAATATATTCCAACTCGACATTAGCGAGAACAGACTTAGCAGCCTCAACAATAGTAGCATCATCATTTTCTAATTTACGGCCTACACATTCACCAAGCTCTTTTACATTTGGTGTAATGCAAGTAGCACCATTATATTTAGACCAATCCGAACCTTTTGGATCAACGATAGTTTGCACATTATATTCCTTAGCTAAGCTAAAGATTTTCTTCAATAAGGTAGGCGTACAAACACCTTTACCATAATCAGATACGACAATACCATCGATACCAGACTTACATAGATTTTCAAGCCAAGAAGATAGTTGTTCCTCTTCGTCGGCTGTTAAATCTGTAATCGTTTCAAAATCAAGGCGCATCATTTGTTGACGATCACCTAAAATGCGCATCTTTGTAATAGTCGAACGGTCATCACTTGTAATTAAACCAGTTGTATCGATTTTGTCTACATCAAGTAAATGTTGCAATAAGCGACCATGGTCATCATTGCCAGCAAGTGCACCGAGATATACTTTACAGTCTAAATTAGACAAGTTAGATGCAACGTTTCCAGCCCCACCGAGGACCTCTTTCATTTTTGACACGCGGTTAACAGGAACCGGTGCTTCTGGAGAAATACGACTTACATCACCAAAAACATAACGATCTACCATCACATCGCCAACAACGGCAATCTTCAAGTTTGGGAGTTGCTTTGTTAAAAACTGATTAATGGTAGTATTTATCATAATCCACCTATTCCTTACCAAAATCACATGTGTGCTTGATTAAAATGTTATTTTAATTACCACAACATGTATGTATCACGTATAACCTAAAGGTTAATAATCCTCTTCAATAAGTTCGCACATAATGTGCCCAGCTAAGATATGCATTTCTTGAATGCGAGCCGTTACATTGCTTGGAATTGCTAATGTAATGTCACATAATTCGGATAATTTACCGCCGCCTTCACCGGTGAAAGCAATGGTATGCATACCAATAGAACGAGCCATTTCAGCTGCTTTCACTACATTCTTGGAATTACCAGAAGTGGAAATACCGATGAGTACATCTCCTGTACGGCCTAACCCTTCTACTTGGCGCGCAAAGACAGCATCAAAATCATAGTCATTTGCAATCGCTGTCAATGCTGAAGTATCTGTAG
>NZ_CAKPTN010000149.1 GCF_934190855.1 uncultured Veillonella sp.
GTATAAACAAATGTACCTCGACCAGAAAAGTCTCCACTTTTAATGTATACACTAAAAGCGATACACTCATCTCGCGGCTCAACATAAGAGATATATTTTTCTTCTAACTCAACACGTATAATATCCATTAATCTCCTCTAAATAATAAAGTGAACAGTCCCCTTTATTATCCTTCATTTGCAGAAACCTACTTATATTACATATTACTTTATATTGTGCAGGAAATTTATATATTTATATAGAATTATGACTATATAATATCAAAAATTGAGAAAAACTTAACTTAGATTTTGTAAAACAATACATATTATATCTATACTTCTATAACCTAGGAGATGATAGTATGAATCTAGAAAACAAAAACTCATTTCTCTTAAATAGTGCTCTATTCTTTTCAACAATGGGAAGCACCGCAACAACACTAGGTTTTATAACATATATATTCAATACCACCCACAGTCCCTTTAATACAGGGGCAGTTACGATAGCCACATTATTAGTTGGAATGTTATTAGGCCCATTTTTAGGGATACTTGTAAAAGAAAAAGGCTTGATGTGGTCTATGGTAGTTCCTGAAATAGTTTCGAGTTTCATATTATTAATTTTTGTTTTTATAGATAACCTTTATCTAGTATATATCATAGCTTTTCTTATCGGTTTTAATAATAAGATCTTAGGAATCGCTAGACTTTCATTTGTACCTAATATTACAAATGATTTAGTCAAATTCAATGCACTGCTCCGATCTATTAATCGTCTTGCTTTGATAAGTGGTTCCTTATTATTTAGCGTTATAATTAATTACTCTTTAACGCTAGTATTCGTTATTGATGCAATTACTTATATTATTTCAGCCTACCTACTTTATCGTTTAAATAAAAATGTAAGAACACAGTCACACTCAACTATCTCCAAAAAAACCATTAGAGAAAGCATATATGATCGCATTCAAATTTTATTAAAAGGGTATAAGTTATTATTCCTAAATAAAAAAATTAATTTTATAGTTTATTTGGGTATATTAGCCAGAATATTTTATATGTGTATACCTATTCTACTATTAATATTTATTAAAGATATCTTACATTTAACTGATAGTCAATATGGATATACGCAAACAATCTCTAGATTAGCATCATTCATTATTTTTGGAATTCTTGCTAAATATTTTACTATTAACTTAGCAACGAGTTTTAAAAAAGTTTTGTTCCCTCTTTTTATACTATATGGGGGAAGTATTTTTTGCATAGGCTATATAGAAACAATAGAACAACTTTATATTCTATATAGTATATCTGAAATATTATTATTTACAGCCGTTGTTTTAGTTCATGCATATATACAATCTATTTTTTCACAAGAAGAGTTAACATTGGCTGGCGGTTCTGTAAGTACAGGCTTTTCTATTGGATCGATATTATCAATAACTATATTTACAAACTTAGTAAATGTATTACCGCTACATTATATATTTTTTATATGTGGACTGGGGGTAATTATAAGCACAGTTATTATAATAGGCTATACTCGAATAAACCAAGAAAGATAGATTTTATGATAATTATTTGATTTACCCTTTTATAAATAATACACACATAATAAAAAATCCGCAGTGCGTTGCACTGCGGATTTTTGCGCCAAATTATTTGGAGTACAATTCGACGATAAGTGTTTCGTTAACTTCGATAGGAAGTTCTTCACGTTGAGGAAGACGAGTCAAAGTGCCTTTGAAGCCTTCTAAGTCTTTTTCAATGTAAGGAAGTTCAAAAGAACGAAGTTCTTGGAAATTAGTTTTGAACATTTCGTTGTCGCGGGAAGCTTCACGAAGTTCAATAACATCACCTGGTTTGCAGGAGTAGGATGGAATGTCTACACGACGACCATTTACCAAAATGTGGCCATGGTTTACCATTTGACGAGCTTGACGAATGGAGTTACCGAAGCCGATGCGATATACAAGATTATCAAGACGTTGTTCCAAAAGGATCAACATGTTTTGACCTGTAACACCTTGCATTTTTTTCGCTTTATCATAATAGCGTACGAACTGGCGTTCTAGCAAGTTGTAGTAAGCTTTAACTTTTTGTTTTTCTAATAATTGTGTGCCATACTCAGACATTTTTTTCTGACGTTGGTCTTTTTTGACGCGATTCAAGGCTTTTGCGTGACCGAATACGTTCACACCAAAGCGACGACAAAGTTTGAATCGAGCCTCTCTTCTCGTTGCCATGTGATTATCACCTCATAAGATTAATATAAACCTGTACCGACACATAATGGTACCCATGTATAATATCATTTTCATTTACTTATGTCAATTAATGATAATTGTGAAAGTTATTGAAATAAGTGCATAATCACAATTATTAATTAATCTTTTTTATGATAATACAAGCCGTTATACCGATTGCGCATGCTTCATCATATTTTATAGATTTAGATGAAAAAACTATTATAGTATGCTACAATATGAATAAGTAAGGTAATAGTTATCATTGGAGTCTTATGTCTAAATTGGGGGAATAACATGAAAGAGTTACCTACAATGCAAGAGCTACAAAGCTTTATTACCTATAATAAAACAGGAAGCTTTACATTAGCTGCACAATCTATGAATATTACACAATCAGCTTTCAGCGCTCAAATGAAAAAATTAGAGCGTTTAGTTGGTGTGAAATTAATCTCCCGTTCTACAAGAGGTAGCCGTTTAACGCCAGAAGGCGAATTATTCTTACCAGAAGCAGAACAAGTTCTCGATACATTAGAACGTGCTATTCAATCCATTCGCCTAGCAAGCAAGGTGGAACGTCCGATCTTAAACATCGGTGTATTACGTAGTTTAGGTGATATTCGCCTAAACGGTTACGTATCTCACTTCTTCCAAAACCACCCAGAGTTCTCTGTCAGTATTTACGACATGGAAGAAGAAGAGTTGATGCTTGATTTGCGCGAAAACCGTATCGATATTGCATTGCTCTATTTACCAAACAATAAAGATATGTCTGCATACGAGTCTACAGCTCTTAGAGAGGACGAATTCGTCTACTATGCACCAAATTTAATTGAAGGCATGGAAACGGCTAGCTTGAAAGCAATTCAACAGCAACCACTTCTCATGTATCCGCCTAAATACTTTATGTACCGCACATTGAAAAACTATGTGGGCAATGGTCAACAAAATCTACATATCCGTGGTAGCCGCTTATCTAACCCTTACACAATGATCGATTATTGCCAAAAGAATAACTCTGGTTGCATCGTAGCGCGCCAAATTTTAAATTCTTTAGGTATCCAGGATGGCTTCGTACCTTTAGAGAAACCATTCAAACTACAAGTGTGCTTCGCATTCAAGAAAAATAACTCCAAAACAGAAACTATGCATACCTTTATGGACTATGTACACAGCGAATCACCACCACGTTTATAACAATTAATATAACCCTGTATATCATTTGGTATACAGGGTTTTTCTATAACCAACAAACGACCTATCTATACAAAACAATTGCCCTCCCCTGTTTTACGTTGTAAAATAGAGAATAGATTTCAATTAACACAGTAAGAATACAGTGAGGTTATTATGCTCTTATCTATTCTCTTCTTTATACTAGCAGGACTTGCTGAGATCGGTGGCGGTTATCTTGTATGGCTTTACATGCGCGATGATAAAGGTCCCCTCTATTTAATCGCAGGTGCTATTATTTTATTCTTATATGGTATCATCCCTACCTTCCAACCAGAAGCAAGCTTTGGTAAGGTATACGCAGCGTACGGCGGCGTATTCATCGCCCTTTCTATTTTATGGGGATGGCTTGTAGACGGCTTACGACCAGACACGTACGATATCGTCGGCGGTCTCGTATGCCTCGTAGGCGTATATATCATTATGTACGCACCACGCTAATAACAATATACCTTTTACATACTAAAAAACGGTTATCCGAAGATAACCGTTTACTTTGGTGGACGATGACAGGATCGAACTGCCGACATCCTGCTTGTAAGGCAGGCGCTCTCCCAGCTGAGCTAATCGTCCA
>NZ_CAKPTN010000150.1 GCF_934190855.1 uncultured Veillonella sp.
CGACTAAGGCCAATAAAGATACCCAGTCGCGCAATAGAATGGCCCACACGGATACGGCAAGGGTCATCAAGATTTTTGTTAACGGTACTAAACGTTCCATATGTCCCTCCTATTTCCCGCTCAACTGAGCCACTAACTTAGATTTCAATTCATCCATAGATTTACAATAGCCTAAGGATGGTACCGCTAGTGAAAGTTCCACACTTGGCGGTTTTGTAAGGCCTAGTTCTTGCAATTCGTCCGTAGATTTCTTGAATAATTCTTCTGGACTGCCATCAAAGGCAACGGTTTGATTACCCATGATGAGTGCACGGCTACATTCGCTAGCCATGATTTCCATATCATGTGTAATGAGAAGGATTGTAATGCCCTCTTGATTGAGTTGGCGCAATAAAGCTAACAACTCTTTTGTTTCCTTACCATCTTGACCACTTGTTGGTTCGTCGAGGATGAGAATTTTAGATTGCATCGCTAATGCAGAAGCGATAGCAACGCGTTGTTTTTCACCGCGACGCAATGTTGGAGGGTACGCATCACGCAAGTGAGCAATACCTGTGCGTTCCAACACTTCATCAACGATGCGTTTCACTTCGGATTTAGAGCGGCCTAGTGATTCAGGACCAAAGGCAACCTCTGTGGCTACCGTTGGTCTGAACATTTGACGATCCGGTTGTTGGAATACATAACCGATAAATTGACCGCGTTTAGATGGCGGCATGGACGTAATATCTGTGCCGTTATAGTACATACGACCTTCGCTAGCCTTTTCAAGGCCTACGAGCAAACGAGTGATTGTCGTTTTACCACAACCATTACGACCACCGATGGCGATATATTCGCCGCCTTCGATGGTGAAAGTCACATCCCGGAAGATGTCTACGGATGGCACATAGCCAAAGCGGATGTTTTCAACCTTAAGCATGAGCGCCACCGTCCTTTCCTTGTACATCATCAACGCGTTGAATTGGTTGTCTATTTTCTACTGTATTAGATTGATCACCAAGATTATCTACTGTATTTCTTTGATTCGCTGGAGAGTTGCTTTTACCATGCACCTCTGTTTGAATAGCGTGAGCCATTTCAATTTGGTGCAAACCCTTGATAGCAGACTCGATGCTAAGCCAAGGTTCATCACTGTGGAAGCCCGCTTGTTCAAGTTCCATGTATGTAGTGAACACAGATGGCAACGCATCTACGTGAATATTGTGTTCGTACATGTAACGAAGCGTAGTCGGTACATCGTCATCACATGCGATAGAGCCATCTACCATGAGAGCCATGCGGTTTGCATACGGTAATACAGCATGCAAGTCATGGTCGATAACAACAACGGTAATACCGTGTTTTTGATTCAAATCACCTACGAGGCGATATAATTCTGCAGTCCCATCTGGGTCGAGGGAACTAGTTGGTTCATCTAGCACTAGAACAGATGGGTTCGTAGCCAATACGGAAGCAATGGCCAAACGTTGACGTTGACCGCCGGACAAGCTAGTGATTTTGCGGTCCTCTAAACCAATAAGGCCAACTTGTTCAAACACTGTTTGAGACCGTTCTTTAATCGTCTCACGATCGTAACCGCGGTTCTCCATGGCAAAAGCCACTTCTTCACGAACCGTCATCGTTACGAGCTGTGTATCATAATCGGCAAGAACTACACCGATGTAATTAGCCAATTCTGGAATTTCCATTTGCGTAGTCGCTTTACCATCTACGAAAACCATGCCTTCAAGGCGGCCGCCGTAGAACTTAGGTACAGCACCAACCATGGCCATGCAAAGGGTACTTTTACCACAACCTGCAGGACCTGTCACAACGAGGAAGTCACCTTCATGCACATCAAGATTGATATGTTCAAGAGACGGCGTAGTCGCTTTAGGATGGTAGTAATTTACGTGCTCAATAGAGATTTTAGCTTGGCGCTCAGGCAAGATAGTCAAATGACTATGATCAGAGCCCAATTCCTCTGCACTTGGCAACATACCGCGTTTAGAGAATAGACGTTGCGCCGGAATGTATAAGATTGGCGTAATGGCACCGTTCAAAGCAGCAACTGTAAGAACTAATGGCCACATACCGTACATATATACATTATTTGGTAAACCCAGCACTTGCCACAAAATAGTAACGAAGATACCACCAGATACTACGGTAGCTAAGAAACCAGAGAAGATTGGCGTTAAATCGAAACCGGCGATTTTGCGGAACTTCAAGGACAACATAGCACGTGTCACAAGAGCCGCTGTCAACGCACCACCTGGTTCAGACAACAAGTTGCCGTAAGGGAATGCTGACTTAGACGTCAATACGTTGATGAGAGCTGCCACAAGGCCAATCCCCAAAGTTTGACTCAAACTTGGACGAGTCAATAAAATAGCTACGCAGTACGTAGCAATCGTCCAGTTTGGCGTTACCCCAGCCACACTAGGGCTCACCAAATGCAATATCGTGCCCAATGCGAGCATCAATGTGCTGACAGTAACCCATCTAAACTGGCCACCCTGCACATGCGTGTACACAAGATCTTGAATCCGTTCCATAATAGCCTCTTTTCTAAAAATGAATATATAATCTATATTTTATCACTCTTCGAAAATTTGTGAAAGCCAAGAGATAATATCTTTATCATATGATAAAAAGCACCATCTATTAACGATAGTGCTTTTAAGAACTAATGGACTTCATCTAATAATATTCTAAGATAATCCCGTCTACTGTTTAATATTCTATCAATATAGATAGTCCGATCTAAATAACGGTAAAAGCTTAAATAATTATGACAAAGTAAATATCTATATTCAATTTTACTCCCTAGATTAATCAATAATCGCTGTCCCATTTCTGGAAATATACTCAACGAGTCATTCGTAGTCACTATGTCCGAAATAGTTTTCTTAGCTAACTCAATATCACCTGTTTCTTCTTCTATAAAAGATTTTATTTCTAGCAAATCTTCTCGTGCTTTTGGTGCATAGCTAATTTGATTATTCATAATTAAATCCCCAGTTCACTCTTTAGTTGCTCTGATGAAATCCAGCCTTGTTCTTCACCAGATTTACGGCCTGTCTCTAAAGCACCCATAAGTTTTATAGTAGCCATTACACGTTCATAATCTTGAATATCCATAATTGCATATCTACCTCTACCATTTTTAGTTAAGAATACGGGACTATCTATAGTAACATCACGTAAAACTTCAGAATAATTACGTAAATCTGAAATAGGTTTTATATTCGGCATACTATCACCTCCAAAATACTTTAGTAATATAACACTCATCTTTCTAATATCTTATCATTATTGTAGTTAAATTATCATGTAAATTCAACATCAAATTTTACAACATTTCTTAAAATTACTATCAACATATATGATACTGCTTTCTTCCTTTTCTTGTTATATACTTGATATAATGCATATAGATATTTATATACGAAGAAATTGACAATAATTTAATAACTAATATAATAAATTCTAATTACTTTCATATAATACATATAATGTATCTTTAATAAAGGAACTCCATCATGGCACAGGCATTAATCGTAATCGATATTCAAGAAGGCTTAGTTAACGAAAGTCCTTATGATGCGAAAAATCTTATCGCGAATACAAAAGTAATCATTCAACATTTCAGAGATCAAAATACAGAAGTAGTTTTTATCAGACACTCTGAAAATGAAGGTTTATTAGCAATAGGTAGTAATAATTGGCAGGTCTATCACGAATTGAAGCCTCAAGAAAACGAAAAGATCTTCAACAAATATTACAATAGCATCTTCAAAGATAGTGAGTTAAAGAAATATTTAGATAGCAAAAGTATTACCGATTTGACATTCGTAGGAATGCAGGTGGAATTTTGCATTGATACATCTGTAAAAGTAGGCTTTGAATATGGTTATAAAATCACCATCGTCGAAGATGCTATCTCAACCTTTGACAATGAGCACTTACCAGCCGATAAAATCCTATCATTTTACAAAGAAAAAATTTGGAGAAATCGATTTGCGCAGCTAAAAACAACAAAAGA
>NZ_CAKPTN010000151.1 GCF_934190855.1 uncultured Veillonella sp.
GACTGTAACAAGGTAATAGCTTCGTCACTAACAGCATCAGGCCGCGTAGAACAGCGTATACCATCAATTATGCCACTCTTAAGCATCTCAGAAGCAGGAGCTAATAATTGGTGTTGTAGATCTGTATGGATAGCTGTAAATGATCCACCATAAAAGGCAACCTCCCAAAACTTATCGTTCCGTTTACTACTTACATACTCTGTAATCGTTTCTTTTATATAATCCGGTGTTAGGTGACTAATACCAGATTGGCCCGTAATACGAGACTGATTACAAAAGGTACACACATAGGGACAACCTACGTGAGGTATAAAAAAAGGAATCATACCAAATGGTTTCATAGACACCTCCCCTTCTTATAAAAAATATTACTCACATACTATTGTATAAATCATTAATCACTTATTGCTAAATAGAACATTACTTATATGCTGGTATATATCATTACATACTGTTATATATATCATTACTCACATACTGTTATATAGCTTATCACTCATCTACTATTATACAGAAAAAAGCGCCATTAGGCGCTTTTCTATTTGTCAGCCATCAACTTTTCTAAAGTTAATTGAGCCGCATGTTGTTCTGCAATTTTTTTACTTTTACCAGAGCCGGCCTCGTAAGTAACACCATTAATTTCGACTACCATATGGAAGGTCTTAGCATGGTCGGGACCACTTTCACTGAGCAAACGGTAGACGATATGCTTATCACCATCCCGTTGCACGTATTCTTGTAATAATGTCTTATAATCTTTGCCCCGCTTTCCTTCTAAGGCTTGCTTGATATAAGTTGTTAAATGTTTTAAAACGAAGGTCATTGCTGTTTGGTAATCTGTAGAAATATAAATAGCGCCAATGAGAGACTCAAAGGTATCAGCTAGTATAGAGTTACGATCATTACCACCAGAAGCGCGTTCACCATGACCAAGCAATAAATATTGCCCCAATTGTAAAGAACGACTTACGGATGCTAGGGAATCCTCACATACTGTAGCAGCTTTAATTTTCGTCAAGTTACCTTCAGCCATGTCTGGATAATTCTTAAATAAGTACTCACCAATGATGAGATCCAGTACAGCATCGCCTAAAAACTCTAATCGTTGATTGTGATGGATATGCTTTGATTTATGTTCATTCGCATAAGATGTATGTGTAAAAGCACAATCTATAATGGATATATCTGACACAGGTATGTCTAAACGAGCAACAAGCTCATGAAGAGATTCTTCACGAGCTTGTGTCATCTTACTCTTATGCGCTTCGATAGCAACCATTAAGCTTCATAACGGCGAATGCAAAGTGTACCGTTATGACCACCAAAACCGAAAGAGTTGGAAAGTGCACATTTAACTTCTAAGTCACGTGCGCCTTCACGAACATAGTCTAGATCCAAACCTTCATCAGGATTGTCACAGTTAATTGTAGGGTGAACTTTACCAGTTTCGATAGCCATCGCCATAACGATAGTTTCAATAGCACCAGCAGCACCTAACAAGTGACCTGTCATGGATTTTGTAGAGTTAACAGCGATATTTTTAGCATGATCGCCGAACAATTCTTTAATAGCTAATGTTTCATTTTGGTCATTAAGGCCAGTAGATGTACCATGAGCATTGATGTAGTTAACGTCTTTAGGATCGATACCTGCATCTTTAATTGCTAATTCCATACATTTACGAGCTTGAACACCACCTGGAGCTGGTGCAGTGATGTGGTAAGCATCACCATTAGTGCCATAACCTACTACTTCAGCGTAGATATGAGCACCACGAGCTTTAGCATGTTCTAATTCTTCAAGAACTACGATACCTGAGCCTTCACCCATTACGAAACCATCGCGATCGCGGTCAAATGGACGGGATGCTTTTGTTGGTTCGTCATTGCGTGTAGACATAGCTTTCATAGCTGCGAAACCAGCTACAGCAGCAGGGGATACAGCCGCTTCAGTACCACCAGCGAACATTACATCAGCATCACCACGTTGAATGATACGGAATGCATCGCCAATAGCGTTTGTACCAGAAGTACAAGCTGTTACGTCTGTAATAACAGGACCTTTAAGACCAAGGCGAATGGATACACGTGCAGATGTCATGTTGGCAATCATCATAGGTACTGCAAATGGACTTACACGGCCAGGACCTTTTTCGAATAATGTTTCATATACTTCATGGATAGAGTCAATACCGCCGATACCAGTACCAACTACAGTACCACAACGGTCTAAATCAGCTTTATCCAAGTCAAGATCAGCATCTTCACAAGCAAGAACAGCTGCACCGATAGCAAATTCTACAGAACGGTCCATACGACGAGCTTCTTTTTTGTCAACGCCATAGTTTGTAATATCAAAATCTTTTACTTCGCCTGCAATGCGTGTTGCATACTCAGATGCGTCAAAGCGTGTAATCGGCCCAATACCAGATTGACCTGCCAATAACGCATTGTAGAAGTTCTCTTTACCGATACCTACAGGAGTCACTGCCCCTAAGCCAGTAATTACTACACGTTTTTCCAATTATTCCACCTCTTATAGCTATACAGCCCTTTTAAATTAATCTATCTCTGCTACTTGCTGTTTTAGTTGAGCAAAGATATCTTTAACTGGCATAATCTTGTCGACTTTTCTCATATTATTGCCAGAGAACACCAAACCAGTTTCTACATCACCTTGTTGTGCACGAGAAAGAGCGCGGATGATACAGAATTTATGGGAACAATGTTTTAAACAGTTATCACACACCGTTGGAGGTGCTACAGTACCGTCTAATACAGATTCAGCAAATTTGTTTTTAATTGCTTGACCAGGCAAACCTACAGGACTTTGAATTAATACGATGTCCTCAGGGTTTGTAGCCCGTACATACATTTTTTTCAATTCATCAGATGCATTACATTCATCAGAAGCCGCAAAACGGCTGCCCATTTGAACGCCACTAGCACCTAATTTCAACATTTCTACGATATCACGGCCATCAAGAACACCACCAGCACCAATTACTGGAATGTTTTTAACAGCTGCCACAACTTCTGGAACGATGTCTCGAGCGGAACGATCCGTTCCCAAGTGACCACCAGCCTCGCAGCCTTCTACAATTACTGCTGCGGCACCTAAACCTTCAGAAATGCGAGCTAATTTTGCGGACGAAACGATTGGTACAATTGGAGTACCAGACTCTTTGCCCATTGCGAACATATCTCTTGAGAAACCAGCACCTGCTACTACAAGATCAATGCCCTCTTCGATGGCAGTTTTTACTAGACCAGCAAATTGAGTTGCCGCTACCATCGCATTTATACCAATAATACCCGTAGGTGATAATTTTCTAGCTAATTGTATTTCGTATCGTAATTCATCAAAAGGCAAACCAGATGCCGCAATAAGGCCGATACCACCTTCATTTGCAACGGCTGCTGCCAAGCGAGCTGTAGACAATCTAATCGCCATACCACCTTGAATGATAGGTACTTTGGCCACTAGATTCCCAATGCGAAGTTCAGGGAGCTTCACTATCAAATCCTCCTGTAAATAAAACCGGTGGGGAGGCCACTCGGCCTCCCGTTCGGCTGAATTGTCAGCTTTACAGCTTATTTAGCAGAATCAATATATTCTACTGTATCCTTAACGGTTTTAATTTTTTCTGCAACGTCGTCAGGGATTTCAACATTGAATTCTTCTTCGAATGCCATGATCAATTCAACGATATCTAAGGAGTCAGCGCCTAAGTCGTCGATGAATGTAGAATCAATGGTAACTTCAGCTTCATCAACGCCTAATTGTTCCACAACGATTGCTTTTACTTTATCGAAAGTGTTCATTGGTGGTTCACCTCCTTTCAAAGTGTATTTGTATATAGTCTAATTTTACAACTACATTACCATGCCGCCATCTACATTGATAACTTGGCCTGTAATATAATTAGCAAAATCGCTAGCAAGGAATGTTACTACAGTTGCTACTTCTTCTGCATCAGCCATACGGCCCAATGGAATTTCAGTAACCATAGCTTCTTTA
>NZ_CAKPTN010000152.1 GCF_934190855.1 uncultured Veillonella sp.
CGCGATGCCTTAGACCAAGTAGAAGCGGGTGCAGACATTCTCGACGTAAACATGGGTGTAGCTGGCATGGACCAAACTCCATTAATGGAACGTGCTATCTTCGAATTATCCATGCTCGTTGAAACTCCGTTATCTATCGACACATTGGACCCAGCAGCTATGGAAGTAGCTCTTAAAAACTACCCAGGCCGCGCGCTAATCAACTCCGTAAATGGGGAGGAGGAGTCCATCACTCACGTTATGCCTTTGGCTAAACGTTATGGTGCTGCATTACTTTGCTTGCCAATATCTAGTGGTGACCTTCCTGAAAAAGCAGAGGATCGCGTTGCTTTAGCTGAAAGCATTGTAAATCGCGCTTACGGTTATGGTCTTCAACCACATGACTTATTACTCGATCCATTGGTATTAACACTTGCTAGTGGTGAAGATAGTGCACGCCAAACATTGCGTACATTACAGTTATATAAAGAGAAATTTGGCTTCCCAACAGTAATGGGCTTGTCCAATATTTCCTTCGGTATGCCACAACGTCCTTACTTGAACGGTCAATTCTTAACAATGGCCCTTGCATGTGGTTTGACAACGCCGATTATGAACCCATTAAACTATCCAGCGAAAAAAGCGTTCGTATCTAGTACAACATTATTAGGCTGGGACCCAGGTTCTGCTCAATTTATCAAAGAATACGGCTACGAAGACGAAACAAGTGCTCCTGGCAACTCTGCTCCAAAAGGACCTGAAAAGAAATCCTTTGATAGCAATGATCCGTTAGCAAATATCCGCGCTTGCGTAGAGCAAGGGGAGAAAGAGGCTATCGTTGAACTTGTTAAGAAGGCCTTAGCTGACGGCATGGACCCATTAGATATTACGAAAAAAGGCTTATCTGAAGCGATGAACGTAGTAGGGGACAAGTTCGGTTCTGGTAAATTATTCTTGCCACAAGTAATGCTTGCTGCTGAAACAATGCAAGCTGCTTTCAACACGATTAAAGAAATTATTCCTGCTAGTGAAAGCTTGGATAAGGGTACAGTCGTTGTGGCTACCGTTAAAGGCGATATCCACGATTTAGGTAAAAATATCGTAGCAGCCTTGCTTGAAAATAATGGTTACAAAATCGTCGACCTCGGTAAAGACGTTGATCCAGAAGTCATCGTTCAAGCTATTAAGGACAACAAAGCAGCCCTCGTTGGTATCTGTTCCTTGATGACTACAACAATGCCTCAAATCGATAATACTATCGCTGCTATTCGTGCAGCAGGCCTTAAAACTAAGGTTATGGTTGGTGGTGCCGTAGTATCTCAAGACTACGCAGACCAAGCGGGCGCAGACATCTATGCTAAGGACGGTATTGCAGCCGTTAACCACGCCAACGATTTCTTTGAAACTTTAGAGAAATAATTTATTGCTTTCATTACTTATAAATTAAGCTTTCACCATAAGTATAGATAAGAGGTACATGATGACATTAAGAGAGAAACATCAACAAGGGAAGTTCACTATCACAGTTGAATTAGACCCACCAAAAAGTAGTTCTGCGGAAAAGATTTTTGAACAAGCGGCTCGTTTGAAAGGGAAGGTTGATGCCATCAACATCGCTGACAGCCCTATGTCCAAAATGCGCATGAGCCCAATTTCTCTTTCTTATTTGTTGCAACACAACAAAGAGATCGAAACAATTTTCCACCTTACATGCCGCGACCGTAACGTCATCGGTTTGCAATCTGAATTGCTTGGCGCTGCAGCATTGGGCGTGCACAACATTTTAACCCTTACTGGTGACAAACCAGATAATGGGGATCATCCATTTGCACAATCCGTATTCGAAGTAGATTGCATGGGCTTGCTCAATATCGCTAAGACATTGAATGCAGGTAAAGACCTAGCAGGCAATGACTTAGATGCACCTACAAGCTTCTACATCGGTGCTACTGGTAACCCTGGTGCTCCAGACTTAGAAATTGAACGCCAAAAATTAGCTGCTAAAATCCAAAACGGTGCACACTTCGTGCAAACACAACCTATTTACGATTTAGAACAAGCGAAACGCTACATCGATAAAATGTCTGAATTCGATGTGCCTATCATGCTCGGTTTAATTCCACTTAAAAGCTTCAAAATGGCCACATACCTTCACGAAAAAGTGCCTGGGATCAACCTTACTCAAGAGATTCTAGACCGCGTAGAAAAGGGCGGTAAAGAAGCGGGTACAGAAATTGCTATCGAAACATTGGAGCAAATCAAGAAAATCGCTGCAGGCGTACATATTATGCCTTTAAATGATATTGATACAACATTACATATCATTGACCACGTATAATTACGTAGAAAAGAGAAAGAGGATGCAAATCTGTGATTTGCACCCTCTTTTGTTTATGTATTATACCAATGGTTTGTCTTTAATTTCTTTTGGTTTACGTGGGTATTGTTTAGGTGTTTTACCTGTTTTCTTGATGTACAAGATAGCTCGTTTATCATCTAAGGTTGGCAGAGTAACGGTTCGCACTTCTTCAATCGTAGCTTTTAATGTGCTAAGGGCTTTGTTAGATTCCCCAACTTCTTCTTCGTAGATAGCGCCTTTTAAAGCCACTACGTAGCCGCCTTCTTTTACATAGGGCACAGTCCATTCTAACAGAATAGGTAATCTTGCCACTGCACGGCTCGTAGCGATATCGAAGCTTTCACGGTAATCTTGATGACTCAGATCCTCTGCACGACCATGTAAGGTAGTACAGTTCGTTAATTTTAACTCATCCATAACGGATTCAAGGAAGGTAAGGCGTTTTTTCAAGGAGTCAAACAGCGTAACCTTAAGGCTACGATCATAGATAGCTAGCGGAATACCAGGGAAACCAGCGCCTGTACCAACGTCGATGATAGACATACCGGATTTAATGATATATGAGTCATAGCAGGAGAGGGAGTCAATCATATGCTTCACAACAACCTCATTCATATCTGTGATGCCTGTAAGGTTGAGGTATTTATTTGTTTCAATCATCCGCGCATAGTACACGTAAAAGTCTTTCGCTTGCTCTTCCGTACATGGCAGACCAAATTCGGTCATTTGCTCCATCATGTATGAAACAAATTCAGACTCAGGTGCAATAGGCACATCGTATTTCTCTTTCATAAGTACTCCTAATGAATTATTCGGTATTTATATAAAAGTAAAAGCTATCTACATCTATTCAATAAAATGAGTAATAAAACTCATGTCATATAGCTCATCACATAAACAAAGCTACGTAATTAACAATATAAGAGATAACAGAATAGTATTTCTAATTTCAAAGGCTATAAAACTCAAAAATTTAAGCTATATGGCTTATTTGATCTATTTTATATAAGTTTATATATAAAAACTAATAAAATAACTGTATAAGCGAAATACTTAAGTATTATTTCTTTATATTATAGCATATTCTCAATATATTCTCATTTACAAACAAAATATATGACCTACATAACACAAAATAGAGGAGGGGAGAGATGTTATACCTACATTATCATTTAAAATAATTAATTGAGAAATCGGTCCATCTTTTTGACTTATCTTTTATGTATTTTCTCCTATTTCATTGTGCATCCAAATTTTACAGTTTATTTCTAATTTAACACCATGAACTTTTCTTCACTTACAGAATATATTGTCTATTCTGTATGTACACTTGATGTACTTCTCTAGTGTATATATTTTAACTATAGAATATTATATATTTTATAAATATACAAATATTTACTTATATAGAATTCTTTTACATCTATAAAAAATAAAACTTGCGAATAAACTTATTTATGGATACACTACCATTAATAGGGAGGTGGTACCCATGAAACAGAAATCTATGTGGATATTATTTAAAATGGGCCTATCATTATTTACTCCAGACTATATGAGCGAAGGTCGAGAAATCGATGAACATCAAGAACGGGAAGCCTTATAACACAAAAAGCTAGCTAATCAGATTAGCTAGCTTTTTTATATGCAATTACATGTTTTATT
>NZ_CAKPTN010000153.1 GCF_934190855.1 uncultured Veillonella sp.
GAACGTGACTGCTCTGTTCAACGTCGTCACCAAAAAGTAGTTGAAATGGCACCAGCATTTGCGTTGTCTTTAGAAACTCGTAAAGCTGTATGTGATGCTGCTGTTAAAATCATGAAAAACGTTGAATACGTTAATGCTGGTACCGTAGAGTTCTTAGTAACAGCGGATGGTAACTTCTACTTCATCGAAGTTAACCCTCGTATTCAAGTAGAACATACTGTAACAGAAATGATTACAGATATTGACATTGTTCACGCTCAAATTAGAATTGCTGAAGGCTACAATTTACATAGCCCAGAAGTAGGTATTCCTGAACAAGATCAAGTTCCTTGTAAAGGTACTGCTATCCAATGTCGTATCACTACAGAAGACCCTAAGAATAACTTCATGCCTGATACAGGTAAAATCTTGGCTTACCGTAGTTCCGGTGGTTTTGGCATCCGTCTTGACTCCGGTAATGCTTTCACAGGTGCTGTAGTAACACCTTACTACGATTCCTTGCTTGTAAAAGCAACTGCCTTCGCTCCTAACAATGAAGAAACAATTCGTAAAATGCTTCGTTGCTTGAAAGAATTCCGTATTCGTGGTGTAAAAACAAATATTCACTTCTTAATCAACGTATTGGAACATCCTGAATTCCAAAGCGGTTCTTACAATGTAAACTTCATTGAAGAACATCCTGAATTATTCGAATTGAAACCAGATCGTGACCGTGGTACTAAATTGTTGCGCTACATTGCCGATGTAACAGTCAATGGTTACTCTGGTGCAGGTCCTCAAGAGGTTCCTGACTTTGATCCAATTCAAATGCCACCTACTTTGGATGTAAGTCCAGCGGCTGGTACAAAACAAAAATTTGATGAACTTGGTCCAGATAAATTCAGCAAATGGTTATCTGAACAAAAACAAGTGTTCTTCACAGATACTACATGGCGCGATGCTCATCAATCCTTGTTTGCTACACGTCTTCGTACAATCGATATGGCTCGCGTAGCTGGTCACGCAGCAAAAGGTGTGCCTAACTTGTTCTCCTTAGAATGTTGGGGCGGTGCTACCTTTGACGTTTCTTATCGTTTCTTACATGAAGACCCATGGGAACGTTTACGCATGTTCCGTCGCGAAGTGCCTAACACATTGCTTCAAATGCTTCTTCGCGGTGCCAATGCAGTAGGTTACACATCCTATCCTGATAATGTTGTTCGTCAATTCATTCAACGCGCTGCAGCTAATGGTGTTGACGTAT
Source organism: uncultured Veillonella sp. (assembly GCF_934190855.1). Taxonomy (GTDB): domain Bacteria; phylum Bacillota; class Negativicutes; order Veillonellales; family Veillonellaceae; genus Veillonella. Next base: position 1,244 of record NZ_CAKPTN010000153.1, read on the forward strand.
TCCGCGTATTTGATAGCTTGAACAGCCTTGATAATATGCATGTAGCAATCGATGAAGTGCGTGCACAAAATAAATTAGCTGAAGTTGCATTGTGCTACACTGGTGATATCCTTAATAGTTCTCGTACAAAATACAACTTGGAATACTATGTAAGCATGGCGAAAGAGCTTGAAAAAGCTGGTGCTAATATTATTGCTATTAAAGATATGGCTGGTCTTTTGAAACCTCAAGCAGCTTATAATCTTGTTTCTGCATTAAAAGATGCCGTTACGGTGCCAGTTCATTTACATACTCATGAAGGTTCTGGCAATGCTATCTATACATATGGTCGTGCAGTAGATGCTGGCGTAGACGTAATCGACTTAGCATACTCTGCATTTGCTAATGGTACATCTCAACCTAGCATGAACTCCATGTACTATGCTTTGTCTGGTCATGAACGTCAACCAGAAATGAACATCGAATACATGGAAGAAATGTCTCATTACTTCGGTAGTATTCGTCCATACTATAAAGGTGTAGATAAAGCAGAAGCTTATCCTAACACAGAAGTGTATCAACATGAAATGCCAGGCGGTCAATATTCCAACTTGCAACAGCAAGCTAAGATGGTTGGCCTTGGCGATCGTTGGGCGGATATCAAGAAAATGTACCACCAAGTAAATATGATGTTCGGTGATATCATCAAAGTTACACCATCCTCTAAAGTTGTAGGCGACATGACATTGTACATGGTACAAAACAACTTGACTGAAAAAGATATTTACGAAAAAGGCGATGTATTAGACTTCCCTCAATCCGTAGTTGAGTTCTTTGAAGGTCGTCTTGGCACTCCATACCAAGGATTCCCTGAAGAGTTACAAAAAATTATTTTGAAAGGGGCTAAACCAATCACAGTTCGTCCTGGTGCAGTATTGCCTCCAACAGACTTTGAACATATTCGTAATGAATTGAGCGAAATGGGTGCCCAAACAACTGATGAAGATATTAGTGCATACTGCCTATATCCAAAGGTTTATAAAGATTACAATAAATTTGTAAACGACTTTGGTGATGTATCTGTACTTGATACTCCAACATTCTTCTTCGGTATGAAACGTGGTGAAGAGATTCAAGTAACTATCGAAAAAGGTAAAACACTTATCATCAAAATGAACGGTTTCTCTGAACCAGATGAAGATGGTAATCGTATCGTATTGTTCGAGTTCAATGGTCAACCTCGTAGCATTAAAGTTCATGATAAACATGCTAAGACTACTGGTGTTGTTCGTCGTAAAGCAGATGAATCTAACCCTGGTGAAATCGGTGCTACATTGTCTGGCTCTGTTGTTAAGATCCTCGTTAAGAACGGTCAATCCGTAGCTAAAGGTGAACCATTAATCGTTACAGAAGCGATGAAGATGGAAACAACAATTACAGCTCCGATGGACGGTATCGTAGAAGAAATTCTTGTCCGTGAAGGTAGCCGCATCGAATCTGGTGACTGCTTGCTTCGCATTGAAGATACTTTGAAACGATAAGCTTAAGAGCACTTAAAATTAAAAATATTATTTCAAAAGTATTTCATAAAATGAAAAACTGAAGAATAATGGAAGAATCCCTAGGAAATCCTAGGGATTCTTTGTATTTTAAGGGGTTTCATGGTACTATATATAGTAGAGAAAATGGGCGTATTATGCGCTATTTCAGAGTGATTACTAGAAAAGGAGTAGTAACTGATGAGATGTCCTTATTGCCAACACACAGACACGAAGGTGACAGACTCTAGAACAACTGATGAAGGTAATAGTATTCGCCGTCGCCGGGAATGTATCAATTGTGGCCGTCGCTTTACTACCTATGAAATTATAGAAGAAGTACCGCTTATGGTATTGAAGAAAAACGGACGCCGTGAATTATTTGATCGCGGTAAATTATTGAATGGTTTGTTGCGCTCTTGTGATAAGCGTACAGTACCGATGTCCGTTATGGAACAAGTAGTTAACGATGTAGAGCGCGATATTCGTAACGAAATTAATCAAGAGGTTACAACAGACCGCATTGGTGAACTTGTATTGCAACAATTGAAAGATATTGACCAAGTTGCGTATGTTCGTTTCGCCAGCGTATACCGTAAGTTTGATAATATCGATAGCTTCATGGAAGAGCTGAAAGCGCTTAAAAAATTAGATGCTAAAAAACCAAAACGCAGTTAGTTGATATTACTACATAGTGAGGCTTTATGATAGATTTACATTGCGATACGATAATGCAACTACTCGATCACCCCGATAGTGGTGATTTATATCGTAATACTTGGAAAATCGATATTGAGAAATTACAAAAGGCTCACAGCAAAGTACAAGATTTTGCACTCTTCATCAATCTTGGTGAGACCAATGATCCTTATGGTCGTTATGAAGAGATGCGCAACTTATGTACATCACAAATTCATCTCTATGGAGAGCACATACAGCATGTGCTCTCTTATCAAGATGTAGAGTCTGTGTATAAGTCTGGTAAGATTGGTGCCCTTATGTCCATCGAGGAAGGTGGAGTACTAGGTGGTGACTTAGATAAACTTAAACAAGCCTATCAAGATGGGGTTAGACTAATAACCCTTACGTGGAACTATCCAAATGGTTTGGGAGAACCTCACTGTGGTGAGCAACATAAAAAATTAACACCTAAAGGTATTGAGTTTGTTGAGGCTATGCAAGATTTAGGGATAATTGTGGATTGCTCTCATCTTAACGATGCTGGTACAG
>NZ_CAKPTN010000154.1 GCF_934190855.1 uncultured Veillonella sp.
ACTACGATGAATTTCAGAGTCGATTTTTGCAGCAAGTTCTTCACTGTAGTTGCGTTCGTGTCCAAGGTTTTTACCCAAGAATACTTGTTCTTGTTGTTCACCAAATACGATAGGACCAAGCTCATCGCTCATGCCCCAACGCGTTACCATAGCGCGTGCTGTATTCGTTACACTTTGAAGGTCCCCAGAAGCACCTGTGCTGATTTCATCTAAAATCAAAGCCTCTGCAATTCGACCACCAAGGGCTACGCGAATATCCGCTAATAATTGAGATTTTGTTTTGTAGTTTTGTTCCTCTGTAGGAAGCATCATAGTGTAACCACCTGCTGCGCCACGAGGAATGATTGTTACCTTATGAACAGGATCTGCATGAGGCAACAAATGTGCCACGATGGCATGACCAGATTCATGGTACGCTGTTAACTTGCGGTCTTTCTCGCTCACAATATGACTGCGGCGTTCAGGACCCATGCTAACCTTTTCACTAGCTTCTTCAACCTCAGCCATAGTGATAACTTTTTTGTTAAGGCGAGCTGCCAATAAAGCCGCTTCATTTAACAAGTTGTTCAAGTCAGCACCAGTAAAGCCTGGAGTTTTCTTAGCAATTGTTTTCAAGTCTACATCGTCAGCTAATGGCTTGTTACGAGCATGTACTTTTAAGATTGCTTCACGACCGCGTAAGTCTGGACGACCTACGATAACTTGACGGTCAAAACGACCTGGACGCAACAGCGCTGGGTCAAGAATATCTGGACGGTTTGTGGCAGCGATAGTAATAATACCTTCGTTGGCACCGAAACCATCCATTTCAACGAGTAATTGGTTCAATGTTTGTTCACGTTCATCGTGACCACCACCAAGACCTGCGCCACGTTGGCGACCTACCGCATCAATTTCGTCGATAAAGATGATACATGGCGCATTCTTTTTCGCTTGTGTGAAAAGATCACGCACACGAGAAGCACCAACACCTACGAACATTTCTACGAAGTCAGAACCAGAAATCGTAAAGAATGGTACCCCTGCTTCACCAGCAACGGCTTTAGCAAGCAAAGTTTTACCTGTACCTGGAGGTCCTGCGAGCAATACACCTTTCGGAATTTTAGCACCGATTGTTGTAAATTTACCTGGATCCTTCAAGAATTCTACTACTTCTTCTAATTCTTGTTTTGCTTCTTCAGCACCTGCTACATCTTTAAAGCTAACCTTTACGTTACCTTCACCCATCAATTTAGCACGGCTTTTACCAAAGTTCATCACTCGGCCACCGCCACCTTGAGTTTGTTGCATAATAAAGAAGAACAACACCACCAAGATGATGATAGGAATAGCAGAACCTAACAGGCTCATCCACCAAGCTGGTTGCTCAGGTGGAGCTGCTGTAATTTCTACGCCATTATCTTGTAATGTTTTAATTAATGTTTCATCACTTGGCGCATAAGAATTGAACTCTGTTCCATTTTTTAGTTTACCTTTAATACCATGATCATTGGTAATCGTTACGGACTCAACCTTTTTCTGTTGTACTTGTTGAATAAATCCTGTGTAACTTAGTTCAGATTTATTCGCACTTTGACCAGAGAAAGCGTCAATGGCGATAACGAAAGCGGCAATGATAAGTAAGTAAAGGACGATATTTTTTGTAAATCGACCCAAAAGATTACCCCTTTCAATAATAATTTTTAGTTGTATAAACGAATTGAGTACATCTCATTAAGAGATGCACTCATATATTATATCATATTTTTAATTTTGATACATTTCTTCCTTTAAAATACCGATATATGGTAAGTGACGATATTTTTCTGCGTAGTCTAAACCATAACCGATAACAAAATAATCAGGAATAATAAAGCCCACATAGTCAACGTCTACGTCCATCTTACGGCGATCTGGTTTATTCAATAATGCAGCGAGGCGTACGCTTTTAGCACCACGAGCATGTAAATTTTCTAATAAGTAATGCAATGTTGTGCCTGTATCTACGATATCTTCCACAACAAGCACATGCTTACCCTCTACAGAGCGATCCAAATCTTTTAGAATTCGAACTACCCCTGTACTAGTTGTGCCACTACCATAGCTAGAGCAAGAAATAAAATCAAAACTTACATCTACGCTATCATCAATAGCGCGAGCTAAGTCTGTAAAGAAAACGATGGCTCCCTTTAACACCCCTACGAGCACTACAGATTCATTTTTATAGTCTTCGCTAATTGCTTTACCTAACTCGGCTACACGAGCCTGTAATTGTTCTGCTGTATATAAAATCTCTTTTGCGTCTTGATGCATCTATATGACCTCCACGATTCATATTAATGTTTGCAATATACCTTTATTGTATCACATTGAGCGATTACTTTTATACTTTTTATAGTGAAAGTTTTCTTTTCCCCTGTGTTAACAATGTCCAGTAATTGCTCTTGATGAGCTGATGTAAGCGTTAGATCAGAGTCAATGGTACTTACTAAACGCTGCCATAATCTCCGCTGTATTGCCAGTGGCTCCTGTCTCAAGGCACGGCGAGAGATTCTCACCTCGTCATCACCAATCGACACTAATTTATCAAAGGTTCTAGACGTTAAATCAGAGATAACCATTACATCTTCATTTACAGAACTTCCTAGTCGAACTATGGCATCTACCACAGCAGGGTTAACGGCTTCCAATTCAGGTATAATGCGATGACGAATCCTATTTCGTTGGTATCGTACATCCTCATTCGTAGAATCTACACAATACGAAATATGTTTTGTCCCTATATAGGCTAGTAAGTCTTCTTTTGTTACGTCTAACAGCGGTCTAACTACAGGAATAGCATATTCAGATTGTACTACAGACATGCCAGTTAAACCATTTAGACCAGAACCCCTAATGATATGTGCCAAAATCGATTCTGCTTGATCATCTTTGTGGTGAGCTACTGAAATATAATCATACCCCTCAGACTGGGCAATTTCATTTAACCATTGATAACGTACTTGGCGGCCTATAGTTTCTTCAGATTTTTTATGTTCCTTACTTAGGCGCGGTACATCAAAGGTAGCGGAATAAAATGGCAGACCTAATTCTTCCACTTGATGTTGGAGCCACAAGACCTCCTCCTTACTTTCAGGGCGAATACAGTGATCCACAATGGCTACACCTATTTTGTACGTTGTATGACGATGCGTAGCAATATCTTGTAACAAATACAATAGAGCCATTGAATCGGGGCCACCAGAGCAAGCTACTAGAATTCGACTATTTTCAGGAAATAGATTATGTGATTTTAAGGTGTGATTAATGGTTCGAATAAGTTCTTTCACATTCACGAGCCATCGCCTCCATACCATCTTGGTCGCTCACAAATACATGAGGAACCTCATAAGCATCCATAAAGGACGTTAAAATTTCTGCACCAGCTACGATGATATCGGCACGTCCTGCAGGTAAACCTTTTACGTGTAATCGCTCATCGCGACTCATGTAACGTAAGTTTAGAATGATGCCCTCTACTGTTTCACGACTTAATTTATGACCTTGTACCTTCGTACCATCATAGTTTTCAAGGCCTAAATCAATGGCCGCTAGCGTCGTTAGCGTACCACCGATACCAATGAATTCACCAAATTCACCTTGAATCATCATGGGATCCCAAAGGAATCGAGTTTCTTCCCATACTCGTTGAGGACCTTCATCAGACATAGATTGAAGGCGTACAGCCCCTACAGGATAAGATCGACTCCAGTAAACGCCGTCCTTATTGCCTAATGCTAGCTCTGTACTACCGCCACCGATATCGATAGTTGTATAGTGACGACCATCATTCAACTGATCTCCTAATGCACCATTAAATCCATAAATTGCCTCTTCATCACCTGATAAAATGCGCCATTCCATAGGACAATATGTATTGATACATCCCATAAATTCAATGCCATTTGGTGCTTCTCGAACGGCACTTGTCGCGAAGCCAAAGCAGTAGTCCGCACCATATTGATC
>NZ_CAKPTN010000155.1 GCF_934190855.1 uncultured Veillonella sp.
AATCAATACTATATATTTAATTCCCAAGTCTCAAGGAATTTATCTATTAAATTAGGCTACTTTATGATATCGTATAATATATCATTAATAAGGGAGGTAAATATGTATCAAACATATTCTATATTACAAAAGTTATGGTTGTTCATTAAGCTATTTACTCCTATGTGCATAACGCAATTTTCCCTTATAGGTGGTACATTTATAGCCATCTTTTTAACGGGACAATATAGTACGATAGATTTAGCTGGGGTTGCTACGGGGTATAATTTATGGCTCCTCTGCTATATCTTTGCACAAGGAACGTTGTTAGGTATCACTCCAATTATTTCTCAGCTATTGGGAGCTAAAAAAACCGATGATATTTCAACAATCTTTTATCAAGGTCTTTATATCGGTACAGGCCTAGCATGTATCATTTTAATAACTGGTCTCTTAGGCCTACGTCCTCTTCTGACAGCATTAAATCTGGAACCTGCCGCAGCTGAGGTATGTATTAGTTACCTGAAAGCATATGCCATAGGTCTATTCCCACTACTTTGGGTTAATACATTGCGCAATACAGTCGACAGTCATGGATTAACACATTATTCTATGGCCATCGTATTTACTAGCTTTATTGTGAACGTATTTTTGAACTACGCACTCATCTTTGGGCATTTCGGATTTCCAGAGATCGGTGGTGTCGGTGCTGGCTATGGTATAGCCGGTGCTTGTTGGACTAACTTTATTCTCTTTAGCTTAGTATTACTATTACATCCAAAGCTAAAGGGATATCGTATCTTTAAAGACTTCAGTAAGCCAAGTTTTCACTACATTCGCGAACAGCTACATATAGGTATTCCTATTGGCTTTTCCATCTTCTTAGAAGCTAGTATCTTTAGTATTGCTGGCCTCTTGATGGTTCACTTTGGATCCGCCGTCGTAGCTGCTCATCAATCTGTTATTTCCTTTACCAATGTATTCTACTGTTTACCTCTTAGTATCGCTATGGCCTCTACCATTGCAGTTGCTTATGAACTTGGGGCAGGTCGTAAACAAGAGGCTATCCAGTACTCTTATATTTCTCGCATCTTAGCCATTGTATTGGCTATCATGATTTGTACATTTACGTTTACTAATATGGACGCTATTGCAGATCTCTTTACAAATGATGATGAAGTATACAAGCTTATCTACAGCTTCCTTGGATACGGTGTATTCTTCTCTGCTATCGATGCCATTGGAACCCCTTTACAAGGTATATTGAGAGCCTATAAAGATGTAAAAGTAGTTCTTTATATCTCCCTCATCTCCTATTGGGGCGTATGCTTCCCAACCGCCTATATTCTCGCTAATAATCCTAATTACGGACCATTTGGCGTATGGATTGGATTACTCGCTAGCGTACTAGTAGCAGGTATATTGTTCACTTGGCGTACTTGGTACATTCAGCGTCAACAAAAATAAATAACATACTTATACAGTAAAAGAGCATCTGAAATAAGATGCTCTTTTTTATTTCAACATATCTTGTTTTTCCACCTTAGACATGCGGAAGAAATTATATAATGCTTCTGCCGTTTTATAATTCATAGAGTCCACCTTTGAAAGCTCATCAATAGATGCCTCTTTCATAGCCTCTAAACTATTGAAATGTGCCCACAAGGCTTTGCGGCGTTTAGGGCCAATCCCTTCAATGTGATCTAAAATGGATTCCAAATTACGTTTCCCCCGCAATTTACGATGGTACGTAATGGCAAAGCGATGGGCTTCATCACGTATTTGTTGAAGCAATTGAAGCTCTGGTGTGTGATGGCTTAAGATGATACTTTCAGATTGTCCTTCTACAAAGACCTCTTCAATACGCTTAGCTAAAGAGATAACAGGCACGTCAGTAACACCTACACTGCGAATCAACGGCAATGCTGCGTTGAGCTGACCTTTACCACCATCGATAATAATGAGATCAGGCATAGGCCAATCTGTTTCATTACCGTAGCGACGCTCCATGATTTCTGCCATGGATTTGAAGTCATCTGGTTTACCTTGCGTAGTCTTCAATTTAAAACGACGATATTCCTTCTTCGCCGGCTTACCACCTTCAAAGACAACCATAGACGCCACAGTTTCAGCCCCTTGCGTATGGGAAATATCGAAACACTCCATGCGTTCTGGTAATCGCGGCAAGTCTAAGACTTCAGCTAATTTCTTAACGGCCCCACCAGTCTTATCGATTTGGTACTGCCATTGACGACGTCGTTCTTCAAGGAAGGTTTCTGCATTCTCATGAGCCATCTTGATCATGTCCATCTTATAGCCACGCTGAGGCACAGATACCTCTACATTCTGCCCTTTGAGCTGTGTAAACCATTCACTCAATAAGTCTCTATCAGAACTATCCATCGGTAATAATAATTCCTTCGGAATGAAGTTCGTATCCCCATAGTATTGCTTGATAAAGTCCGTCATGATTGTTTCTGGACTGTCTCCATCGTGTTGAACAAAGTAATTCTCACGACCTAATAGTCGTCCACCACGGATGAATAATAGCTGTACACAGGCCATAGACGTATCAACAGCAATCCCTAATACATCTAAGTCGCCTCGTTGTGTAACCATACGTTGCTTTTCTTGTATTTTTTCAATGCTGCTCAACTGATCTCGATACCGTGCTGCATCTTCAAATCGCAAGTCTTCTGCAGCTAATTCCATCTTCTCTTTGATTTCCTTCAACAATGGTATAGGCTTTCCTTCAAAGAGCTCTATGATTTCATCGATGTATTTCCGATAGTCCGGTATAGATATTTTATTAAAGCACGGCGCTTCACAGTAGTGCATATGGTATTGCAAGCATGGACGCTCTACCTTCATAGACTTACATGTGCGCAGTGGGTAGTACTGGCGTATCAATTTCAATACTACATGGACCGATGTAACATCTGTGAAAGGACCAAAGTACTTAGCCCCATCACGTTCAAGGCGACGCGTCATATATACGCGAGGATAGTCCTCTTGCACAGAGATTTTCACATACGGATAGGTCTTATCATCGCGGAGCCGAATATTGTATTTAGGCTCATGCTCTTTAATAAGCGTATTCTCTAATATGAGAGCTTCCATCTCTGTCTTTGTTTGGATAATCTCTACATCGACGGCACGCTTCATCATAGCCGTAACCTTAGGTGCTCGGTTCGCATCATTACGCACATAAGACCGCACGCGATTACGTAAGTTAATAGCCTTACCTACATAGATGATGCGGTTGTACTGATCACGCCATAAATACACACCGGGCGTAGTCGGCAAATGACTAACCTTCTCTAGTAATTCTTCAGATGGCATATGTCCTCCTTTCCTTATAGATTTTAAGGAAATAGAATATATTATTATCTAAGATATGTTCATGATAAATGCTTAGAAAATATATTCTATTTCCATTATGAGTTTTTATAGAAACTAAATTTAATACTTTATTTTATTTCTTATTTTTAGCTGCTTTCATAAATTTCTTAGTCTGTTCTAATACAGGGCCTAAGAATTTGCCGGTATAACTTTCTTTTACCTTAGCAATTTGCTCAGGTGTACCTGTTGCTACAATGGTACCACCGCGATTACCACCTTCTGGACCTAAATCGATGATATGATCAGCCATCTTAATAACATCTAAGTTATGTTCAATAACCACCACTGTATCGCCACCATCGACGAGTTTTTGTAGTACATCTAAGAGCTTACGAATATCTTCAGCATGTAGACCTGTAGTAGGTTCATCAAGGATGTAAAGAGTTTTGCATGTACTACGACGAGCCAGTTCAGTAGCTAATTTAACGCGTTGAGCCTCACCACCAGATAATGTTGTGGCCGCTTGCCCTAAACGGATATAGCCAAGACCTACCTCTTGTAAGGTAACCATTTTACGATTGATCTTAGGAATAGCACTGAAGAACTCAACCGCATCATCTACGGTCATATCTAGTACCTCCGCAATC
>NZ_CAKPTN010000156.1 GCF_934190855.1 uncultured Veillonella sp.
CTTTTTTCTTAGGCATATATTCCTCCGTCGGCATTTGCCGCGTTTTTTCGCAATTTATTATTGTATCGCATTTTTCTATAGAATTGACGGTATAATGTAAAAATATTGTATACATAAAGGGGGATAGGTGTCAGTAAGTATACCTATATACAGAAATTCTAATGTCTGTTATACTATAAGAGTTGTGATAACAAATTTATTGTTGAAAGTTCAATATTATTGTTGACTTTCACTAGTCGATTTGTTATTATAATTAAGTAATTTATGAAGCAGAGGCCATCCGCCACTCACCTAATACCATGAAGTATGAGGTTAATATAGAGAATTCTATTCGGATGGTGTTTGCCGTCCGTTTTTTTTATTCTCTTGGAGGTGAACGCTATTAGCAAGGATACACCACGCATTAATGAAGAGATTCGTGCTCGTGAACTTCGTGTCGTAGGTCCTGAAAACGAACAAATTGGCATTATGTCTGCCCGTGAGGCATTGGCATTGGCTGAAGAAAAACATCTTGATCTTGTGGAAATTGCACCTAACGCTAAACCACCGGTAGCTCGTATTATGAACTACGGTAAATATCGTTACGAACAACAAAAACGCGAGAAAGAAGCGAAAAAGAAACAAAAAATCGTAACTTTAAAAGAAGTTAAGTTACGTCCACATATTGAAGACCATGACTTTTACGTAAAAATGAAAAACGCATCCAAGTTCTTGGGTGAAGGTAACAAAGTAAAAGTAACTATCATGTTCCGCGGTCGTGAACTTTCACATCCAGAACTAGGCATGGCAGTGTTGACACGTTTCGCTGAAGAACTCAAAGAAACAGCGTCTATTGAAAAAGCAGCTAAATTAGAAGGTCGTAACATGACCATGATTTTAGTAAGTAAATAATGTTTTGGGAGGATTATAATTATGCCAAAAATTAAAACTCGTCGCGCAGCGGCTAAACGTTTCGCAGTAACTGGTACTGGTGAATTCAAGCGTGCAAAAGCTTTCAAAAGCCACATTCTTGAGAAAAAATCTCCAGCTCGTAAACGTAATTTACGTAAAGCTACATTGGTTGCAAAAGCTGACCACAAACGCGTAGCTAAATGCTTACCATACGCTTAATCGTTAACTATTAAATCGATACATCGTAATTTAGGAGGAATATACAATGGCAAGAGTGAAAAAGGGCGTTACAGCTCATGCACGTCATAAAAAGATTTTAAAATTAGCTAAAGGTTACCGCGGTACACGTTCCCGTTTGTTCAAAAAAGCTAACGAAACAGTAATGAAAGCGTTGTACTACGCTCGTCGCGACCGTCGTGCGAAAAAACGCGAATTCCGTCAATTGTGGATCGCTCGTATCAACGCAGCGGCTCGCATCAATGGCACAACTTACAGCCGTTTCATCGCTGGTTTAGCTAAAGCAGGCGTTGAAGTTAACCGTAAAATGTTGGCTGACTTGGCAGTTAACGATGCAGCAGCATTCGCTAAACTTGTTGAAGTAGCTAAAAACGCTTAATAGCATAACAATACAGATTAAGGACTCTCTTCGGAGGGTCCTTTTTTGTATGGTGGAAATATGATATATTGAAAATACATATCGTGTTGTGTAAAAGCGGGTGCATAGAGGAGGCGTAGATAATGGAACAATTATTTTATCTATTGATACCCTTAGGACTTTGTTTGTTCTATTTAGGTATTAAAAATACGATTCGCTTTGGCAGAGCTAAAATGTTATATGAAATGCCCTACGTAAACAAAGAAGGAACCTTTACCCTAGAACGAGCAGGTACGTATGGCCTATGGCTTAGTGGAAAAATGTTTACAAAGGCACCTGTTGGTGAATTTGGATTCAATATAGTTGATGAAAAGACGGGAAGGGCTATTCCTTTAACTTTATCTATTATGCGTGCACGGGTGAATGGTATTACTCATTCAAGAATGGAACTATATACCTTTGATGCGTTACCAGGCACCTATAGACTGTCTATTACAGAGGATCCCTTTGTACTAGATGCAGTTATGAAAAAAGTAGGGGATAAGGTGATTAAAGGTGATATTAATTATAACCAATTCACTATACAAATCTATACACATACATCCTTTATTTTAATGTTTATATCTACTTGGATGATTGTACTTGGGCTTATTATCGCTGTATTAGGAGGCATTCTTCCTAATATTTAGTGTGAAAGACTAGAAAGTCTTATTGTTTTATATGGTGAATAAATTATCAGAAAAGTGAAAGATAAAAAGAGGAGTTTTATCATAGCTTGTAGAACTAACACAGTAATGAACCTATTTAAAGGTGTTTGTTAAAAGGAGACATTATTATGGGGATCTTTAAAAAGCTATGTATGACCTCTATGTTAGGTGTTATGTTGGCGGTACCTACCTATGCAACTGTTGTTACAGGTAGTCAATCCGATGTAAACATGGAATTAAAATATCCATTGGTATATACCAATAATATGTTTGCACAAAAGGCAATTAATACAGATATTGCTAACTATGTTTTATATGCGAAATCAGTTTATTACGATCAACATGCGTACCAAGTAAAACAAAATTATAAAGTTACCTATGAAGATGCTCAAGTAGTATCTATTTTGTTAACTACCTATCATTATCATGCTGGTAGTGCACATGGTATGTATAACACCAAAGGCTTAGTATATAACAAGATGACTGGCCAAAGAATTCCGCTATATAACTATGTAAAAATTGCTAATGCTCAACAAATAGAGAGAGGCATTAACTCTGGTATATTGCGCTTCTACAGTGAAGGTTATAAAAAAGCAGATCTACTACCTAACTGGAATGTAGAATATGTTTCAGATAATTACTACTTGAAAGGTAAAGGCGTTATAGGGCTTGTATACCAACCATATGAATTAGGACCATACTCTTATGGCAATACATACGTTGAATTCTCACGACAAGCAATTGAATACTTTAATCGTATGAACTCCTAATAAAGGGTTGCTTTAGACTGAATTTTATCAGTATTTAGATGTAATACATATTATTAGTGTGGCATATTATAAAAGCCTATAGTACATTTTTGTACTATAGGCTTTTGGTGTATTTACCATATTATCTTCTATATCCGCCGCATCCTCTAGCATTAGAGTTTTGACCACAGTAACTTTGGCTAGTATTATTACAAACTGTATTGTTATTATTACAGTTGTATTGAGCATTTGTATTACAATTTGCTTGAGTGCCGTTGCATACATAATCATAAGCAAATCCTGTAGATACAGCAGCAGTTATGAATAAAAGTGTCATGACAATCATACGTTTGGTAAACTTCATATGTATCATCTCCTTGTTTCTATACTTATATTGTACTACTAAAGGTCAACTAAAATATGATATTCTATACATATATACTATTTGAGAGAGTATGTGAAAGGATGAGAGTTCATGATGAAACGTACGTTATTGGCGACACTATGTTTTAGTTTTGTGACATTAGGTAGCCAAGCAATTGATATTAATATACCAGGTGCAGATTCTACAATATCAAAGGATGCATATCAGAACTATCGTAAAACTGATGCAGAGGCGCAGCAGATGGAACGGGATGTTGAAAAGGATATAAAAACATATATGCCTAAACAAGTGGTAGGTGATGGTACTATAGATTTAAATGACATCATTTATTCTAATCGTGAGTTGAACCATGCGTTAGACTTTTCTTCATCCGTATTTATATTGAAAGAGGATGGGGCTAATGTAAAATTTACTGTGCCTTACTCGAGTCGTTATGGCAATACTGAGAAGATTGCAGATGGCACACCTGCTTTCAGAAATGCCATGATTATGAGCCCAGACGGTGTGATGGCCTATGAATTACGTCATCAACCAGCAGGAAATAATTGGGAGGATAGTAAGATTCCCTATAGCAAGCTGACTGTTGATGATATGAAAG
>NZ_CAKPTN010000157.1 GCF_934190855.1 uncultured Veillonella sp.
TCGATGAATCTGTGAAACGAATCTTGCTTATGAAAATGAGCAGAGGACTGTAAGATAGAGATATATTTATAGTCTACATGGAGGTAAGTTTGCACTGTAAGGTGTGATACATTTATACTCTACATTCTGTATAAAAATATATAGTGTATACATAACGAGCTATCAAGGATTTTAATAAACCGATAGAGAATTAATAAGTAAAGTTATTCTCTGTCGGTTTATTTTTTATTGTATATTTGTATAGTTTGTTTTTGTTAGGAGTGAAGTATATGGCTCGCAGAATTATGTTGAACGGTACGTCCTATTTTGGACAAGGTGCGATTCAGGAGATTGTGAACGAAATTAAGAATCGACATTTCAAAAAAGCCCTCGTTACATCTACGCCAGATTTATTTGAATTTAAAGTAGCTACTAAGGTAACAGATTTGCTTGATGCGGCAGGCATCGATTATGAAATCTATGACGGCATTAAACCAAATCCTACTATCGAAAACGTAACGGCTGGCGTTGATGCTTGTAAAGCAGCTGGCGCCGATGTTATCGTAGCCGTTGGTGGCGGTAGCTCAATCGATACAAGTAAAGCGATTGCTACTATTATTACGAACCCTGAGTTCGCCGATGTGCGCAGCCTTGAAGGTTTGGCGCCTACTAAGAACCCTTGCTTGCCAATCATCGCTGTTACGACTACATCGGGTACGGCTGCAGAGGTTACTATCAACTACGTTATTACAGACGTTGAAAAGAATCGTAAATTCGTTTGCGTTGACCCTCATGACATCCCAATCGTAGCTATCGTGGATCCTGATATGTCCGCATCTATGCCGACAGGTCTTTGCGCGGCTACAGGTATGGATGCCCTCGTGCATGCCGTAGAAGGCTACATTACTAAAGGTGCGTGGGAACTTACTGATATGCTTCATTTGAAAGCTATCGAAATCATCGGTCGTTCCTTGCGCAGTGCTGTGGCTGGCGATTACGCAGGTCGTGAAGCTATGTCCTTAGGTCAATACATTGCGGGCATGGGCTTCTCCAACGTTGGTCTCGGTATCGTTCACTCCATGGCTCATCCATTGAGTGCGGTGTACGATATCCCTCATGGCAAGGCTTGTGCTATGCTTTTAACAGCAGTATTGAAATTCAATGCTCCTGCCACAGGCGAAAAATATCGTGAAATCGCTCGCGTAATGGCCGTTCCTAATGTAGACGCTATGGACGAAGCAACCTATCGGCAAGCAGCTATCGATGTAATCCAAAAATTAGCTGACGACGTAGGTATTCCTAAATCCCTTAGCGAAGCAGGCGTAAAACGGGAAGACATTCCATTCCTCGCTGAATCTGCTTTCAACGATGCATGTACACCTGGTAACCCGCGTGATGCATCCCTTGAAGAAATCATTGGCATCTATGAATCCATCTACTAACAACCAAGTAGGATTCTACACAGTTCGCATGCCTCCGATCATGTAAAGACTACATCAATAAACACTTGCTAAACAAGACTAGACATCTCTTTGCTGTAGAGATGTCTAGTTTTGTTTTTGTGGTTTATATAGTTTTATGGTTGTGAGTTTATATAGTATCCAGTTGAATCATTTCTTGAAAATCATAATTTACATAAGTATACTAAGGGTATGAATAGATAATTGCTAGACTAGATCATAATTCGGAAAGATACTAGTTTAGTTAGATAGGAGTTAGGATTGCTCATCCGTTAATTTATTACTACTAAGATTACAAAGATTAGTGATAATAGCAATCTGATTAGGTACATGATCGTTATATATGCCGAGGAGGACATCTTATGAAATTATGGAAATTTAATAAGCGCAGTTCTACCTTGGCAGATATGTCCATGAATCGCATGCTCTTAACAGAGCTCATCGCAAAGGGTGCCGTCGTTGGTATTGTGGCGGGCTTCTGTGGTGCTACTTATCGCTATTTAATCTTAGAATCCGAGCATTTGCGTTGGCAACTGATGGATGGGATTACTCTAGAATGGGCATTAGGTTGGCTCGTAGCAATGGTTGTTTTTGCCTTTATCGTAGATCGATTGCTCACATGGGCACCGTTGTCTGGGGGCTCTGGGATTCCGCAAATCGAAGGGGAGATGTTAGGCCTCTTTGATATGAAGCCTTATCGGACGCTAGTGTCTAAGATGATCGGTGGCGTGCTGACCGGCTTTGCGGGCTTCTCCGTAGGTCGAGAAGGACCAGCTGTACAGATCGGTGGTTCTGCCGGGAAAATCGTATCGTACTGGATGAATTCTGGCCTTCGTGAGCAGCGCATCTTGACCTCTGCTGGTGCAGGGGCAGGCTTAACGGCTGCCTTTAGTGCTCCTGTATCGGGGGCGATGTTCGTCTTTGAAGAGGTGCATAAAAGCTTTTATCCGTACCTCGTTGTGCCTACTTTTGTGGCCACCTTGATTTCAAATTACATTACGGTCAGCCTTTTCGGTCTTGAGCCTGCTCTTGGGTTTACCGTAACCTCTGGGGTTCCCCTTGAATACTTCCCAATACTCCTCGTGATAGGTGTTATTATGGGGCTTTGTGGGGTATTCTTCTGCCGCATGATTTTTGCATTCAAGAAATTCTTTGAGTGGCTTAAATGCTCGAGATTTTTGAAATTAGCCCTTACCTTTGTGGCTGTGGCGGCCATTGGCTTTGATTCCCAGCTCCTCTTGGGCGGTGGCAATGATCTTGTAGGCCAGCTTGCCTTTCAATCTCACGGTGTACTGCTCCTAGGGGGCATCGTATTAGGCAAGATTTTGCTCACTACCTTTTGTTATGGCAGTGGTGCCCAAGGGGGCATCTTTTTGCCCATGCTTGTTATCGGTGCGTCAGCAGGTGCCTTTTGTGAAAGCGTACTTTCAACGTTAGGCCTTATTTCTCCTGACTTTGTACCGCAATTCGTCATTTGTGCCATGGGTGGCATGTTAGCAGCGGCTATGCGCACGCCGATTTTGGCGATTTTGCTCGTCCTTGAAATGACGAATAGCTTCTCCAATATTTACGCCATCGGTATCGTTACATTAGTGGCTTACCTCGTGGCGGAGCTTTTAAAAGAACCACCGATTTACGATTCCTTGTTACAAGCCATGAGTGGTCAAAGCAATTTAGAATCGGTGCAAACCTTCTTTCAAACGAAGGTGCCTGTGGTGGCAAACTACACAGAGGTGCAGTTACAAGACTTGGCATTGCCGGACGGTACATTGATTGTAAGTATCTGCCGAAATGGTACCTATATCGTACCGCTAGGAGACGTGAAACTTGAACCAGGCGACGAACTACAAGTATCTTGTGAACGGGGACGATTGAAGGCGGCTAAGGAATTTTTCCAATCTAATTAGTTATGTTGAATATTAATGATTTACAATTAGCGATAATCATTGGTACGTGGGATGTAATAGGAGTCGTTTATGAATATTGTAAAAGCTACTGAGTCAGATATATTAGAACTGTATCGATTGCAGTTGCTTTCCTTTGAAAGCGAAGCGGAGATGATCGGCAGCCGAATGGTGCCGGCCTTGATGGAGTCTGAAGCTGATTTTAAAGCTGCTTTCAACCAGTGGCTTACCTATAAAATGGTAGATGATGCGGGCCGAATCATCGGCGGCATTCGCTATAAATACGACGATGGTTTCGTTGATGTGGGACGATTGATGGTGCATCCAGACTATCGACAGCGTGGTTTGGCGCAGAAGTTATTAGAGTTCGTAGATGAACAATGCAGTCCAACTAGGCGTGTGCTATATACATGTACGAAAAGCTGGATCAATATAAAACTGTATACAAAAATGGGATACAAAGCCATTAAAGAAGAGCAAGATGAGACGGGATTATCCTTTGTGTATATGGAAAAACGATAAGGAGGTCTCAATATGCTCGATA
>NZ_CAKPTN010000158.1 GCF_934190855.1 uncultured Veillonella sp.
GGTGGTAATATAACAGCCGCTACCGTGACAGGGCCTGCAATAGGGCCACGGCCTACCTCATCGACGCCAGCTACATGATACATACCTTGATCGTAGAACATGCCTTCATAGTCATACATGCTCATGAGCCGTTGCTGTTCTTTTAATTCTTTTTCTCGGCGCTTAATGTAAGAAGCGGCCAATTTTTGCACAGAGCTACGATCATCCTCTTGGGCTAAAGACAAAATCTCTAAGGCTTGTTCAGTTTCAAAAAGAGCTTTTATATCAGCAACTTTTAATTTACTAAATGTATCCTTATCCATTTTGTGTTTCCTCACCATTTTCAGGATAGTATGGCTCTTCATCAACTTTATCGAGAGTAATTGTACCTAGTTTAGTATTACGGTAGTCTTGCAAGACAATACGACGTGCTTTATCAAGGTCGACTACGCCACCACTTACGAGACAGCCACGACGACGACCGATGCTTTCAAGAATAGTATCCACATCTGTCATCTCTTCTTCTTTTAATTTATAACGTTCTACCAAAATATTTGGTGTATTCGTCAATAAATGATTTAATAGCTGTTTCATAACATGCTCTAAATCATATACATCATCAGAAACAGCACCTGTCATGGCAAGACGGGCCGCGGCGCGTTGATCCTCTAATTTAGGCCACAATACACCTGGTGTATCAAGTAGTTCAAGGTTTTTACCGATTTTAACCCATTGTTGACCACGGGTGTGACCAGCTTTGTTAGCTGTACGCGTTGCTGCAGAGCCCGCTAAGGAGTTAATCAACGTAGATTTACCAACGTTAGGAATACCTAAGATGATAGTACGCACAGAACGACTGCGAATGCCTTTTGCAACCCAACGGTCGATAATAGGCTTGCTCAAACGCTCTACAGTAGATATTAACTTCTTATTACCCTTGCCAGATTTAGAATCTATAGCCAATACTGTGATCCCTTGTTTAGTAAAGAACTCAGTCCATTCCTTAGTAGCTTTAGGATCTGCTAAATCTACTTTATTTAACAGTACAATATGAGGTTTCTGACCAACGAGTTCAGTGATTACAGGGTTCGCACTAGAACGTGGAATACGCGCATCGAGTAACTCGATAACTACGTCTACCTTCTTGATATACTCCGTAATCATACGTGTAGCTTTCGCCATATGCCCAGGGAACCAATGTACGATAGGTGAATCTGCCATAATATCTCCTTTCTATGTATCTTTTATATATCTCTATTATCTATATATTTTATATCTAAATTTTAGCAAAAATAAAAGGCTGCCAACGGCAGCCTTTTATGAACATTAGCGTTTTTCGCGAATACGAGCAGCTTTACCAGTAAGGTTACGTAAGTAGTACAATTTAGCACGACGAACAACACCACGACGCATAACTTCGATTTTAGCTAAGCGTGGGCTGTGAAGTGGGAATGTACGTTCTACACCTACACCGGATGCAATACGACGAACTGTGAAAGTTTCACGTACGCCACCGTTTTGACGTTTAATTACCAAACCTTCGAATACTTGGATACGTTCACGAGTACCTTCCACTACTTTTACGTGTACGCGAACTGTGTCACCAGCGCGGAAAGTAGGGATGTCTGTACGAAGTTGTTCTTGTTCAAGTACGTTAATAATGTTCATTGTTTCCTCCTGTTTGCAGACATTCAATACCTACACCTTATAGGCAGCGGACTGTCTCAAATTAACAGAAATATATTACCATAAATCGCGTACTCTTAGCAAGTATTTTCTATATAATTTTGAGAATAAAATTATTTGCGTAAAATAGGCCGTTTTAGCTTGCCTAATAAACGATATAACTCCTCTTGTTCGTCTTCAGATAAGTCGGAAAATAAGACATTCAAAAATTGGTCATACGAATGTAATAATGATTTGCCTAACCGTTTCCCCTCATCTGTTAAGCCTACCACCGATATGCGTTTATCCATGAAATCGATATGTTTTGTTACATACCCTAATTCAATGAGAATGTCCGTTTGCTCAGAAACTGTTGCAGGACGCATATTAAGAGCATCTACTAGCTGTTTTTGTGATGCTCCTTGAGAACGCATATATAGCTCAATGATAATTCTATCACGAGACTTTTCTTTGCCACTTGGCACCTTACATAAGGCTTTATATAATTCATCATGATTCATGATCAGTATTCTCCTCATACAACTTTGTATATTATAAGATATTCGCCATGGTCTCAAAAATTCCTGCATAAAATATGTATATTCTTCGTAAAAGCAAAAAAAGAGGCACCTTAAGGTACCTCTTCTCTTATATTTCATGGTAAAAGTCGAATCGTTCTTTTACTAATATATTATTTTAATGCGCTAATATCGCCGATAATAGCCATTACACTGTACGCCAAGCGAACAAGTTGCAAACGATTAGCTTTAATAGCTTCGTCTTTATCCATAACCATTACATCTTCAAAGAATTTGTTGATGGCTGGAACCAAAGTAGCTGGAACTGCTACTACAGCTGCGTAGTCACCAGCTTCCCAGGCTGCAAGGCTAGCTTCAGATGCTTTAGAAGCAGCTTCAAACAATGCTTTTTCAGCGTCTTCTTTCAACAAGTCGCTATTAACGCCTGTATATTCAACATCTTTTACAAGATTGTACATACGAGTATAAGCTTGAACAAGCTCAACGTTTTCATCGATACGGTTTGCTAACAATGCATTTACAAGACCTTCTGCATCAGCAACGGACAATTCATTGTTGGACAACAACAAATCGATTACATGATGAGGAACTTCGCGATCAAGGAAGATATTTTTCAAACGAAGTGTGAAGAACTCTTCTACTTGGTTAAGCAATTCATCTTGTTTTTCAGCTGGTACATTAAGTAATTCCATAGATGCTTTGAAGATTGGACGCAAGCTGATGTTCCATTCGCTACCAAGCAAGATATTCAAAATACCAATTGTTTGACGACGCAATGCATATGGATCTTGAGAGCCTGTCGGGATTAAGCCACGGCTGAAAGTAGCTACGATATTATCTACTTTATCGATGATGGACAATACTTTACCTGCTTCAGTTTGAGGCAATACATCACCTGCAAAACGTGGTAAATATTGTTCGAAAATAGCTTCTGCTACCTCAGGAGATTCACCATCAAGTAAAGCGTATTCTTTACCCATTACACCTTGTAATTCAGTGAACTCTGTAACCATACCTGTTGTAAGGTCAGTTTTAGCAAGCTCTGTAGCACGTTCTAACACAACAGCTGCATCTTCGTGTAAGCCACATTCTTCACCGAATACACGGCCTAATTTAAGCAAACGTTCAGTTTTATCTGCTAAGTTACCAAGACCTTCTTGGAATACGATTTTAGTCAAACCATCTTGACGGTCGATAAGAGGTTTCTTGCGGTCTTCGTTGAAGAAGAATTTAGCATCATCAAGACGGGCGCGCAATACACGTTCATTACCAGCTTGAACGACTTCGATGGAATGGTCGGATCCATTACGAACTGTTAAGAACATTGGTAACAATTTGCCCTCTTGGTCAACCAATGGGAAGTAACGTTGATGGTCTTTCATTGGTGTAATGATGGCTGCATCTGGAAGTGCCAAGTAGGACTCTTCAAAGCCACCACACAATGCTGTAGGCCATTCAACAAGATAGTTAATTTCTTCTAATAAATCATCATCCCAAACGATGGATGCATTTTTAGAAGCTGCAATATCATGTAATTGTTTGGAGATCAATTCACGACGTGCATCTTGATCAACCATAACAAAGTTTTCTTTTAATGTGTCGACATAGGAGGCTGCATTTTTGATAGTGA
>NZ_CAKPTN010000159.1 GCF_934190855.1 uncultured Veillonella sp.
ATCTTTAGTATCTCCTATAGTGATATGAAATATCACCAAACGATTAATTCTATGGCTACTCCATTTATTAGTTCTAGCCATGCCAAGACGGTTAGAGGTTCATGGAATCGTGTATTCCATCGAGATCGAACGACTAAACGTAGTTGGGATATTATTATTAGCAAGCGTAATGCTAAAAATTATATTAATGATGTAGAGGTTGCTGTACAACGTGCCAATACAGCTTCTGTAGAACTCGGTATATCAGAACGAAGATATATTAAGCAAAATACGTTATATTCTAGAGCGGCTATTAAACAAGGTGTTGGTTGGTTTGGTTCACAACCTGAATATGGCAATGGAGCACCAAGTACTCGATTTACACAACTTTTAGTAGATGTGGATTATCAAATGCCTCGTACATGGGGGCATAGACCAGCAAGTATTACTACATCATTCCATGGCCAATGGACATTAGGGGATAAACGTTTATTTTCTAGAGATATGATTAGCCTTGGTAATCGATATACAGTGCAAGGATTTGATGGTGAGAATACATTAATGGCTGAAAGCGGTTGGTATATGCGTAATGAAGTTGCTAGCTACATTCCTAAATGGAAATCAAGTGTTTATGCTAATGTAGATTTTGGGGCTGTATATGGTCCGAGTACAGATGTATTAACAGGTAAATTTATCGCTGGTACTAGTTTAGGGATGAAAGGGCAGTTTAAATCTGGATTGTTCTATGATGTATTTGTTGGCGTTCCATTATATAAACCTAGTGGTTATAGAACTGACTCTGTCACTACAGGTTTCCAAGCTGGTATACGATTCTAAATAGTTTGAGTATATGTATTAATAGAGAGAGTAATTATGAAAGAAAAACGATTACAATATAAAATTGCCGTATGGCTTACTATGGGGTTAATGATTGTAGACCCATTAGTAGTACCATTTGCCTATGCAGCTAACCCTATTGAGGTTGACACAAATGCACCACATGAAAGACAAGCTACGGTTGGACAAGCTGGTAATGGTATTACATTAGTAAATGTTGCTGGCCCTAGTGCTGGTGGTGTATCTAGAAATGATTACACTAATTTTAATATACCGCAAAATGGTGTAATTCTTAACAACTCCTACCAAATGGCTAATACAAAATTAGGTGGCTATGTACCTGGTAATCCTAATATGATGCGTGGTTCTGCCAATGTTATTGTTAATGAGGTTACATCGCATAATCCAACTGATATGAAAGGGTTTATTGAGGTAGCAGGTCGTAAAGCTTCAGTAGTTGTAGCTAATCCAAATGGTATTACTGTAGATGGTGGTGGCTTTATCAATACAGATCGAGCAGTATTAACTACAGGTAAAACAGAATATGATCCAACAGGAAATTTAAACTCCTATCGTGTAGAGCAAGGTCGTATTTCTATTAACGGAAATGGTCTTAATGCTAAAGATGCTAACTCGCTACAAATTTTAACAGAAGCCACCAATATAAATGCTGGAGTGTGGGCTAATACAATTGAAACCCGTACTGGCAAGAATACAATAGATGCTAATACATTGGATACTCAAAAGATTGGTGATTCTAGCAATGTTGGTTTAGATGTCTCTGCTATTGGTGGTATGTATGCAAATTCTATTACCATGAAAGGTACCAATACTGGTCTTGGTGTAAATGTGAAAGGTGTAGTGAGCTCTACACAAGCATCTAGTATTACTAGTGATGGCAAAATCATAGTTGATGGTGGTGTTACGAGTAATGGCAAGACTACGTTAGCGGGTCAAAGCATTGCCATTCACAATAATGGTGTAGTTCAAGGTGATGTATCTACTACTGTAAATAGCCAAGAAACAGTAAATAATAGTGGTCTTATTAATTCTGGAAATACTACGGCTATAAAAGCTAAATCCGTAGATAACCATGAAGGTGGACGTATTTATGGTGATACTGTAGCTATTGATGCAAATACAGTTAAAAACCATACAAATTCAGAGATAGAACAGCGCTATCATAAAGCGGGTAAGGATTTAGAAAAGGCTAAAAATGATCTAGATGCTGAATGGAACGCTGATATCACAAAATATAAAACTAAAACAGAGTTAGAAGCACATCGTCAACGTATTAAAGAGTTAACAAAGGCTTATGATGAGGCACAAGAGAATGTTACTACTATAAAAAAAGAATTAGATACGCATAAGTCTGGTGTCATTGCAGGTCGTAATCACGTTGATATAAATACAGATACAATAAATAATACGGGTAAGGGTTTCATCTATAGTGGTGGCACTATGGACCTTACAGCTAAACAAGGTATCAATAATACGGGAGCAACTATTAAAGCCGTTAAGTCTATTGAACTAGATACACCTGTAGTAAATAATAAAAATGTCGCATTAGGTGTAAAGCGTGTTTCAGATGGTATTACTAAAAATCCTGATAAATTAAAAGTTACTCATCCTCATCATAAATTAGAAGGACAGGTATTTGATAAGTCTGAATTCCCTTATGCTGATGATAAAAGTGGCTATGGTACACCTCATGTAAAACCTGTTAAGACTGCTGAAGATGAAGCTTATAATAAAGAAATGGATAAGCGTCAAAACCGTGTTAATGAATTTACTATTATTCGAACTGAAACAGAGCATACTCATAAAGAAGTAACTAATGATGATCCAGGTATTATTAGTAGTGGTGGTAATGTTGTAACAACAGGTATTCTCCATAATGATAATAGTAAGGTGATTTCTGGAGGGACGGTTCAAACTAAGGGACGAATAGAAAATATATCTGACTCTATGAGTGATAAGACCTATATAACGGGTACTACACAAGAAAGCTATACAAAAGATGTTCCTAAAAGTCACCACATTGGAGGAAAAAAGAAACGTAGACGATGGAAAGCAGAAGTCTATATGACTCCAACGATTACTGAAGCAAATGTAAAGCCAATTGGTACAGTTCAAGAACATACGGAAGAGACATTATCTAAAGCTACTATTGCAAAGGTTAATGATAGTTTGGATCCCTATGGTTTAGGTGGTGGAAAAGGTAAAGAAAGTCATACTATAGATGGGTTATCCTTACCAACAGAGGCACTATACCAAATTCATCCAGATATTACAGCTAATGCTTTGATAGAAACAGACTCTGCTTTTACAAATCGTAAGAATTTTCTATCTTCTCAATATATGCTTGATGCCTTAGCAAATGATCCTGAACGAAGATTAAAACGTTTAGGTGATGGATTCTATGAGCAACAGCTTATTAATGAGCAAATAGTATCCGCTACAGGCAAACAATATTTAGAAGGATATACAGATAATGAGGCTGAATATAAAGCGTTGTTAGAGGCTGGTATAGCCTTTGGCAAAGCTTTTAAATTAGCTCCAGGAATTGCTTTATCTAAAGAACAAATGGAAGCTATAACAACTGATATGGTATGGTTAGAAACCAAAACAGTTGTAGTAGACGGTAAAGCTCAACAAGTTCTATATCCTAAAGTATATTTAGCTAAACAACCTGCAAAATCTGTTGATGCAATGGGTGGAATCATAAGTGGTAAAGCCATAGTTAGTAATACTAATGCAGATATTCTAAATCAAGGTATAATGACTGCAGATACAATTGTATTAGGAGCTCATAATGTACAAAATACAGGCCGTATCGATGGACGTAAAGTGAATATTAAAGCATCTCAAAATGTAATAAATACAGGTAATATTCATGGTGATAAACAGGTTACCATTAATGCTGATCGTGATATTAATGTAGGTGCTCATATAGATAGATTAG
>NZ_CAKPTN010000160.1 GCF_934190855.1 uncultured Veillonella sp.
AATTTGACGATATATATAATTATCTCTATAATATAAGTAGATAGCCAAGCGAGTAGAACCGTCGGGCTCATCTCAAAAGTGAAAATAATTGATGAAATGGCCTTTCAGTTATCCAGTTACTGGTAACGAAGGGCTATTTGTCTTTTCCCAGACAAATAAGCGCCACAAGTGCTCCAAAGGCTCCATATAATCGAATCAATAAGAATCTATAAATAGAAATATACAAATGAAATAGCCCCTATAAAGGGGCTATTTTTGTTTACTATGTATATAACAAATTAGAATTTATGTGTAAATCCTGCATTTACAGACCAACCGGCTTTATAGTCGCCAGATAGACCTGTGCTAAGATCAGCGAAGATACTGTTATTTGCATTGAAGCCATAACGGCCACCGAATGCTAAATCTGTCCAAGTACCTTTAATGTCTTCGGATGTGTATTTAGTAGTGGCACCACTTGTGTACGCAGTTTTCACTGTACCAGAGAAGGCATGGTTTACGCCAACGCGAGTATAGATGTTACCTGCACCAAAGTTTTTCCCGATTTCAAGGCCAAGACCACCTGCTGTGCTGCTCACACCAGATTGTTCTACATGCATACTACCAGCATTGAAGCTATCGCCACCAAAGTGAGTATAGCTCAATTGTGCTTGTGGTTCAATGTATGTACCATTTGAAAGCTTCACAGTTTTACCATAGCGTACACCAATTGTGTAAGCATTCGCTTTAGTTTCACCAGAAAGTCTTTCACCAATCTCATTGCGAGCTGTAAAATCATTAGATACACGACCTACTTGAGACTCGATGTGGATGTATTGATCGTTGCCAAGATCTTTCAAGCCATATGCACCAACAGCAAAGGCTTTTTCTTTACCGGAGCCATTGAATACATAGTCATCGTTGCCACGAAGGTAAGAAACTTGACCCCCTACAGTCCAACCGCTGCTAGTTTTAGCGTCGTAACCACCTTGAATGCGTGTATACGTTGTATCTGTGTCGATACCTTTTGCATTATAGCTGTATTTACCGCCCCCAACGCGAGCCCAGATACCTGTTGGTTCACCTTGTTGTAATACGCGTGGACGATACATATTATCTGTTAATGTTCTCCAACCATTGATATTGCTCATGATGGCAGAACGAGTGCCGCGCATATGAGGCGTATCAAAATCACCTAATACCACATGAATATGACCGTTATTTTCAGGTTTAGGAGTAGGAGCCGGAGTCGGTTTTACCTCTGGTTTTGGAGCCGGTGCTGGTTCTGGTTTTACTTCAGGCTTAAGTGCTGGAGCTGGAACCGGTTTAACCTCAGGTTTTGGAGTTGGTGCTGGTGTTGGTTTTACTTCCGGCTTAGGCGCTGGAGCTGGAACCGGCTTAACCTCAGGTTTCGGAGTTGGTTGAGGTGTTGGTTTTACTTCTGGCTTAGGCTCAGGTTTTGGAGTCGGTTTTACCTCTGGCTTAGGTTGAGGTTTTGGTGCTGGTTTATTTTCACCATACACATATTTACCTTGGCCATCTTTATCTGCTTGCCAAGTAATGTCGCCTTCTTTAGCATGACCAGACGTGATGACTGTAAAACGACCAGATTCAGAACCATCAGATGCAATAGCTACTGTGCCTTGAAGGTTTCTTTCACCATTTACATAGTTATGATAATACATCTTATGTGCCAAGTTATCTAAGATCTTATTTACATTCTCTTCGGAAGACATGTCTAGACCTTTTTGAGTCGTATACACATGAGCAGCCGCACCAGGAGCAGCACTTGTAATGTGAATATCCCCACCCCAGAAAGAATCTGGTGTCACACCATTATAGGTTTTAGTTGGTGGTTGATAGCTTGGATCCTCAGTATCTCCAGCTTCATCATTAGGGTCATAAATAAAGTTTACATGACCTTCCAGCTTATCTACATAAAGTTTATTAAACTCACTTTGAGTTACATGATTAGCATAGTTGCGATTCTTGGAACCTACAAGTCGATGCACATGGCTAGGTTCAGTACTACCACTTAAAGTTCCTTCATGCAAGCCACCTTGATAGAAATGATCCCAAGAACCATAGTCGCCAAGGAATACATTGATATGACTTGGATGCTTTGCATCTTTATCTGCTAGATTAAATGCTAAACCATCCCAAAGAGATTCTTTACCATCGATACCAATATTGATCTCAGACGCGTAATTTGGGTCGCTTTTAACAATAACATCGCCTACCAAAGACAAGTCCTTGCCAGTAAAATTACCTTTGTTGCCATCTACACCAATATTAACAGTACCCCCTTGAGCTACTGCAATAGGAGTATCTACATTTTGAACATCATAAACGCCTTCCTTAAGGCTAACTGTACTACCACCTTTACTGCTGATGAAAGGCTTATTATTATAGCCAATATTAGAAACAGCTTTATCAATGCTGACTGTACTACCAGTATCTGCCTCAATGGTAGATATGTGGGTTGTCATTGTACCAGCCTTAAACTTCCCACCGTTATTTGCCGTAATATTTGCACCATTAGGTGTGGTAACTAATGTACTTCCCGCCATTGCATACGGCACTACAGAGCTAGCAATTGTCAGAGCAATTGCTAAAGATAAGTTCGCTTTACACATACGTTTCATAAGAACCCTCTCTTTTACACACTATAAACAATTATTAAATATTTTTAATTATAATTTATAATTATATACTTTGTAAATATGAGTGAAAATTGCCACATAACTATAAAATTACCACAAATAAAAAAACAGTAACTATAGTTACTGCTAACGTATACGTATATATATTTTTGTATATTTCTATATATAGATTCTTATTGATTCGATTATATGTTCGCCATATAATTGACTTAGGATAGTCAATCGGGGTTGGGCCTCTCTTCGTAAATGAAGGGAGGGGTGTCTATGAGTGATTATGAGTTAATCATGATAACTCTAGAGGTAATGACCGTAGTCATTGCTTTTGGTGCACTCGTGGCGCTTATTTGTCTTGGAAAAGACAAATAGCCCTTCGTTACCAGTAACTGGATAACTGAAAGGCCATTTCATCACGTATTTATTCTCTTGAGATGAGCCCGACGGTTCTACTCGCTTGGCTATCTACTTATATTATAGGGTTAATATTATATATCGTCAAATACAGATAAATAATACTAATATGTTGTATTATAAAATAAGAGGCAGCGACTGAGTCACTGCCTCTTATCTTTATTTACGTGCCACGCGCATGGCCGCCATCATTCCTGGGGATTTCCAGAGGGATTGGCCCTTGTCCGATACGAGTTTATCGTTATTGTAAAATACGTCTGCATTGTAGTAGTCATCATTGCCAGATGTTACTTTATAGCTCAAGCCAGCTGTTGTGTACACGGTAAAGTTGAGGACATCCCCCACTCGTTTTACAGAGTCTTGGTCTACGTACCAACTATTGCCGTGGTACGTCGTAGCATACACGTCTCTACGAGCTTCTACGTCGCGTGTATTAATGCCGATTAACACGAGTAGAGCTGCCATTATATATACAAATTTACGCATTGTAATTACCTCCGTATATGGTGAAAATACTTTTATAGTATACCCAAAAACGGTGAAAATCTCATTAAAACTTCAGCTTTCTCTCTATCCTTGCTAGTCTACCACCATGCCGACTACGAAAATGAGTGCCACCATGAGAATTGCATACAGCGGTAATAAGGCAAACTCGTATTAGGCCACAAATTAAGCGCCGTCGGTATTAAGAACCATATCACCGCGGAAAGCACTAGGAGTATAAC
>NZ_CAKPTN010000161.1 GCF_934190855.1 uncultured Veillonella sp.
GTATCGAAATCTCGTAAAAATCGTGTCGAAAGCCTCCACTGAAGGGTTTAATTATAAGCCTCGTGCAGACCGCGATGTATTGCGCCAATACAGCAAGGGCATAATTGCCCTCAGTGCTTGTATTCAAGGGGAGATTCCTCAGTATATTTTGCAAGACAATATGGAAGGCGCTAAGCGTTCTATCGAATGGTATATTGAGACGTACGGGAAGGATAATTTCTTCTTAGAAATTCAAAATCATGGCTTGCCAGAGGAGGCTAAAGCTCAAGAGGAGCTCATTAAGCTCAGCAAGGAATACGGTCTTGGCATCGTAGCCTCTAATGACTTCCACTATGTTTTAAAAGAGGACGCAGACGCGCAGGATATTAAGGTTTGTATTTCTACAGGCCGTCGTCGTGCTGAGGTAGACCGCTTAAAGTTCCCCAATGATGAGTTCTATCTAAAATCTGGGGATGAGATGGCAGAGCTATTTGGACATATTCCTGGAGCCATCGAAAACACCTTAAAAATTGCAGAGCGTTGTAATGTAGAATTTAATTTCGATGAACATCACTTGCCACACTTTGATGTGCCAGAAGGGGAAACGTCTAAGACTTATTTGCGTAAGGTTTGTGAACGTGAAATTCCTCGCCTCTATGGGGAGACCTCTGAAGAGCTACAAAAACGCCTTGACTACGAGTTAGATGTTATTGGAACCATGGGCTTTGAGGATTACTTCCTTATTGTATGGGACTATGTACGCTATGCCCGTGAGCACGACATCTTAGTAGGTCCTGGTCGTGGTTCGGCAGCAGGTTCTGTAGTTGCGTATTTACTTGGCATTACAGGCCTTGATCCATTGAAGTACGATTTGCTCTTTGAACGGTTCTTAAATCCAGAGCGGGTAAGCATGCCTGATATTGATATTGACTTCTGCTATGAAAAGCGTGGTCAAGCCATCGAATATGTAACGAGAAAATACGGTCAAGCTCGTGTATCTCAGATTATTACCTTCGGTACAGAGGCGGCTCGTGCGGTTATCCGTGACGTAGGTCGCGTGCTCGATTTACCGTTGGCGGAAGTGAACCGCATAGCTAAGATGATTCCCAACGAACTAGGCATAACCTTAGATAAGGCACTGCAAGGTAAAGAGTTAAAAGCTTTATACGAAGCTGATGCAAATGTTAAAGAGTTATTTGACTTTGGTAGAAAGCTAGAAGGCATTGCGCGCAATTCGTCTACTCATGCGGCGGGGGTCGTAATTTCTGCAGACCCTCTAGATGACCACGTACCGGTACAAAATGCCAACGAAGAAGGCTTTGTAACGCAGTACGATAAGGATAATATCGAGGAATTAGGCCTCTTAAAGATGGACTTCTTAGGTCTCCGTACCTTGACGGTTATGGGGGATGCTTTAAAGCTCATCAAGGCGAACCGCGGTATTGACCTCGATTTAGATGCAATACCACTCGATGATAAGGCGGCTTGTGATATCCTCACAAAAGGTGATACGTCTGGTGTATTCCAGCTCGAATCAGAAGGTATTACAAAGCTCGTTATGGACCTTAAGCCTGAACATTTTGAGGACTTAATTCCATTGGTAGCTTTGTACCGTCCAGGTCCACTAGGCTCTGGCATGGTGGCGGACTTTATCGACCGTCGTCACGGTAAAAAAGAGGTTACCTATTTACATCCTATCTTGGAACCGATTCTAAAAGACACCTTTGGTGTCATCTTGTACCAAGAACAGGTTATGCAGATTGCATCCGCCATGGGCGGATTCTCCCTTGGTCAAGCGGACTTGATGCGCCGCGCCATGGGCAAGAAAAAGGAATCTGTTCTAAAGGCGCAACGGGAGTCCTTTATTCAAGGTTCCATTAATAATGGTATAGAAGAGTCCATTGCGAACGAAGTATTTGACTTGCTCGTATACTTCGCAGGCTATGGCTTTAATAAATCACATAGTGCGGCCTATGCGTACATCGCGTACCAAACGGCGTACTTGAAAGCTCACTATTTCCCTGAATTCATGGCTGCTACCATGACGAGCTTCATGCAGAACATGCAAAAGTTGACGTACTACATCAATGCTTGTAAGAAGCACAATGTAAAGGTACTTGGCCCAGATATTAACTATTCGGAACGTAGCTTTGCCGTACAAGGAGATGCCATTCGTTTCGGCCTTGGGGGCATCAAGAACGTAGGGGATAATGCCATCGATCGCTTGATTACTGAGCGCAATGAGCACGGCCTTTACACGGATATTGTAGACTTCTGTAAACGAGTGGACAACAAGGTTGTTAATAAACGACTTCTTGAAAGTCTCATTCGTTGTGGTGCCATGGATGGTTTCAAGGAAAACCGAAACCAATTATTGCACATGTATGAAGGCGCACAAGCTGTTGGTGCTAAAGAGCAAAAGGATGCTGCTATGGGCACCATGAGTCTCTTTGGCGATATAGAGGAGTCCGTAGATTTCATCCCGGTACCTAATGTAGAGGATTTATCGGAAGACGATAAATTGAAGGATGAAAAGGAATATACAGGCTTTTACATCACAGGCCATCCATTGCAAGGCTATGCTAAGGAATTAGAGGGCCTCTTTGAATTGGGTGCTCTTGTAGAAAATCCAGAGCAGTATGACGGTCAAGCCATTACCTTTGGCGGTTTGATTGAAAATAAGACGGACCGTATGACAAGACGAAATGAGGTTATGTCCATTCTTCGCATCGAAGATTATTCTGGTGTGGCCAACGTGGTGGCATTCCCGAAGGTCTTTAGTCAAAGCCAACAGTTCTTGGAGGTCGATATGATCGTTAAGGTAAAAGGCCGCGTTGATGCGGATGAAAAGGGTGTGCAAATTATTGCAGACCGCATTACGCCATTAAAGGTAAACTATAGTCAGGCTAAGCATGTGGCTATTCACATTTATAGCCAATATGATACGCCAGAAAATAGTGAAGCCTTAAAACGGGTGTTAACAAACACCGCAGGCTCTGTGCCAACGTCGTTATACTTGCACCGTCAACGGAAGCGCATTAACTTGCCACCGAATATGTGCTTTGACCCTAGTGATGCATCCATCAAGGCTATTGAAGCCATTTTAGGTGATGGCTCCGTAGAGGTTCAATAATATATGCATAAGAACCTCAATAGAGGTTAAGGTAGTAATAAATATATTCACTACTTAATAACACATGTTGCGTAGGGCACAGATAGCTTTTACCAACATTGATATAATATATGAACATCCAGAAGGGATGGTTTTCATAGGAGGAACAATGAAACGTACAAAAATCGTATGTACTGTAGGTCCGGGAACGGATAAATTTGGTATCTTAGAAGATATGATGCGAGCTGGCATGAACGTAGCTCGTTTCAATTTCTCTCACGGATCTCATGAAGAGCAAGCAGAACGCATGCAAATGGTGCGTGATGCGGCGATGATTGTAAATAAACCAATCGCATTATTGCTCGATACGAAAGGTCCTGAGGTTCGTCTTGGCCTATTTAAAGAGGGAAAAGTATTCCTTGAAGAAGGTCAAAAGTTTACATTGACTACCGATGATGTGGAAGGCACAAAAGAGCTTAGCTCCGTGAACCACAAAGGTCTTGTAGGCGACGTGTCTGTAGGGGACAAAATCCTCTTAGCTGATGGCCTTGTAACGCTCAACATCGATGCTATCGAAGGGAATAATATTATTACTACTGTTCAAAACAGTGGTGAAATCGGCAATCGTAAACGCGTAGCTGTGCCAGGCGTAGCGC
>NZ_CAKPTN010000162.1 GCF_934190855.1 uncultured Veillonella sp.
CGAAGTAGGTGCTGCTACAGAAGTTGAAATGAAAGATAAAAAACTTCGCATCGAAGACGCATTGAACGCAACTCGCGCTGCTGTTGAAGAAGGTATCGTAGCTGGTGGTGGTACTACATTCATTGATATCATCCCTGCATTGAACACATTGGAAGCTACTGGTGATGTTCAAACTGGTATTAATCTTGTTAAACGCGCTGTAGAAGAACCTCTTCGTCAAATCGCTTACAATGCTGGTCTTGAAGGTTCTGTTGTAGTAGAAAAAGTTAAAAATACTGAATCTGGCATCGGCTTCAATGCTTTAACTGAAGAATATATCGACATGGTTAAAGCTGGTATCGTTGACCCTGCAAAAGTTACTCGTTCTGCTCTTCAAAATGCTGCATCCATCGCATCTCTTGTATTGACTACTGAAACAATCGTAGCTGACAAAGTAGAAGAAAATGCTGCAGTACCTGCAATGCCTCCAATGGGTGGCATGGGCGGTATGATGTAATCAACTGCTTAACGCATAATAAATAAACCTATAATAATCCTAATGAATTAGAAACAACATGGTTTCTGTTCATTAGGATTATTTTTTATATTAACTATATAAATATCGAGAAAATTGATTTTGTATACAAATTATGATATAATTCTATAGAATTTAAAATTTATTTTTATTTGATATAATAAATTATTATATATAGTTCTACAGTTCTATATGGCGTAGATCGTTTTGGCTTATATAGCCAATATAAGTAATAATTTAGATAATAGTCTCATCGATTGATGAGTCTTTTATTTATGTAGAGAGGTTGTTATGAATACAAAAACTGTTCCCTTTACGGCTGAACAATTAGAAAATATTATTGCCCAATATCCGACTCCATTCCATATTTACGATGAAGAGGGTATCATTGAAAACATGAAAGCCTTCATTAACGCATTTTCTTGGAATAAAGGATTTAAGCAATATTTTGCTGTAAAAGCAACGCCAAATCCATATATTATGCGTGTGTTACAAAAATTAGGTGTAGGTGCAGACTGCTCTTCCTTGGCAGAGTTATTGCTTTGTGAAAAAGTTGGTATCACAGGCCACGATATTATGTTCACATCTAATGACACACCATATGTGGAGTATAAAAAGGCATTAGATATGGGCGCTATTATTAATCTTGATGATATTACTCATATTGAATACTTAGAAAAGAATCATGGTTCTTTACCTGATACATTCTGTGTACGCTATAATCCAGGCTCTTTAAAAGAGGGTGGCAATACGATTATTGGCATTCCTGAAGAAGCTAAATATGGCATGACTCGTGACCAAGTATTTGAAGCGTACAAACAATTGCAAGCTAAAGTTGTAAAACACTTTGGCATTCACACCATGGTTGTATCTAATGAGCTTGATATTGATGGCTTAGTAGGTACTGCAGAAATTTGCTTTAACCTTGCAGTAGATATTAAGAATGAGCTAGGTATTACTGTTGATTTTATCGATCTTGGCGGTGGTGTAGGTGTTGCTTATAAACCTGAACAAACACCAGTTGACTTTAATGTACTTAGCAAGCGTGTAGAAGAAGTATACAATAACATTCTTGTAGCTAACGGCCTTAATGATGTAGCGTTGGCTTATGAATGTGGTCGTATGGTAACTGGCCCATTTGGTTATCTTGTATCCACTGCCATTCATAAAAAGGATATTTATCGTCAATATATCGGTCTTGATTCCTGTATGGCTGACTTAATGCGTCCTGCATTATATGGTTCTTATCACCATATCACTGTAATGGGTAAAGAAGACGCACCTAAGGATCATGTATATGATGTAACTGGTTCCTTATGTGAAAATAATGATAAATTTGCTATTCAACGGGAATTACCAAAAATTGATATAGGCGATCGTGTCATTATCCATGATACTGGTGCACATGGCCATTCTATGGGCTTTAACTATAATGGTAAATTGCGTTCTGCAGAGTTATTGTTACATAAAGATGGTTCTGTTACACAAATTCGTCGTGCTGAAACGTATGATGATTTGTTTGGAACCCTAGATTTTTCCAACTTATAATTTAATATTGAGAATCGAATAGGATGAGAATGAATATTAAATAAAACCTATCAATATATGTAATACTTGGTATTCTTTTAATTCCTGTATATTTTAGTAGGAATATCTTGCTATCATTTAGATAAGAATGTATAATAATTGTAGATTGTTATGCACCGACTTGCTACGTTGGCGAGAATTACGGCG
This sequence comes from uncultured Veillonella sp., assembly GCF_934190855.1. Taxonomy (GTDB): domain Bacteria; phylum Bacillota; class Negativicutes; order Veillonellales; family Veillonellaceae; genus Veillonella. The sequence continues at coordinate 2,249 of NZ_CAKPTN010000162.1, forward strand.
GTATCACGTTAGTGCGTACCGCCTTTTTATATGTGTCAGAATATACGTTTTACATATAACGCATGTATGTTCCTAGGGTACATACGAATAAAAAGGAGTGAACATTTTGGCTGAATTACTTCAGATAAAAGATTTAAAGGTATCCGTTGAAGACAAACAAATCTTAAAAGGTATCGACTTAACAATTAAAAAAGGTGAAATTCACGTAGTAATGGGTACTAATGGTGCTGGTAAATCTACACTTGCCAATGCAATCATGGGTAACTCTACATATACAGTAGATAGCGGTTCTATTATTTTTGATGGTAAAGATATTACGGAAGATGCAGTAAATGATCGTGCGAAAGCAGGTATCTTTATGTCCTTCCAACATCCAATCTCCATTCCTGGTATTACTGTAGAAAACTTCATTCGTACAGCTAAATCCACAATTACTGGCGAAAACGTTCGCGCTCTATCTTTCAAAAAAGAATTGAAAGAAAAAATGGATGAATTGTCCTTCGACACATCTTATGCTCAACGTTATGTTAATGAAGGCTTCTCTGGTGGTGAACGCAAGAAAAATGAAATTCTTCAAATGTCCATTTTGAATCCTAAATTGGCGATTCTTGACGAAACTGACTCTGGTCTTGACGTAGATGCGGTTCGTATTGTATCTGAAGGCGTACAACGTTTCCACAACGAAGAAAACGCTGTATTGATCATCACTCACCACAACCAAATCTTACAAAAATTGAACCCTGACTATGTTCATGTATTGATCAACGGTAAAATCGTTAAAACTGGTGATGCTTCTCTTGTACGTGAAATCGAAGAAAAAGGTTACGACGCATACAAAGCATTAGCATAGGAGGCACAATGGAAGAAAGAAAGAAAACCCAAGTCGCGGATATGGACCGTGGTGTCTACGACATTAAGAATGACTTTGAATATTCTTATATCGCTGATGCTGGTTTGACTGAAGACATTATCCGTGAAATTTGGTCTAATAAAAATGAACCGGAATGGATGCTAGAGTTTCGTTTGAAATCTTTAGAAATCTATAACCGCATGGGCATTCCTAACTGGATCCCTGATATTTCTGGCTTAGATATGGCTAATATCCATACTTATGTTAAGCCAAAAGTAGATATGAAAGAAAACTGGGACGAAGTTCCAGAAGAAATTAAAAGCACTTTTGACCGTTTAGGTATTCCAGAAGCGGAAAAAACATCTCTAGCTGGTGTTGGTGCTCAGTATGACTCTGAAGTTGTTTACCACAGTATTCAAGAAGATCTTGTTAAACAAGGTGTTATCTATACTGATATTGAAACAGCACTTCATGAGCATGAAGAAATCGTTAAAAAATACTGGATGACATTGATTCCTCCAACTGACCATAAATGGGCAGCGCTTCATGGTGCTGTTTGGTCTGGTGGTTCCTTCGTATATGTAC
>NZ_CAKPTN010000163.1 GCF_934190855.1 uncultured Veillonella sp.
AACTTCATCGGCTACTTGAATAGATAAATTTGTACGACCATCAAACATGGTCAACAACACACCTTCAATTTCAAGGTCTTTATTAGAAGTTTGTTGTACAATAGTTACCGTTTTAACTAACTGACTTACCCCTTCTAATGCGTAGAATTCACTTTGGATTGGAATCAAAACACTATCAGCCGCAGTAAAAGCATTTAATGTTAATAAACCAAGAGATGGCGGGCAATCAATAATAATAAAATCATATTCATCACGCACTGATGCCAATGCTTTTTTCAACATTGTTTCACGTGAAACAACGGAAACTAATTCTACTTCTGCACCAGCTAATTGAATTGTTGCAGGCGCCACAAATAGCTTTTTAAGCATTGTTGGCTGAACAATATCATCAATATGTTCACCATCAATTAGAACATAGTGTACACAGAGTTCTAAATCATCTTTTTCAATGCCTAAACCAGAGCTCGCATTACCTTGCGGATCTAGATCAACAAGTAACACTTTTTTGCCTGCATCAGCTAAACAAGCACTCAAATTTACTGATGTTGTAGTCTTACCAACACCGCCTTTTTGATTAGTAATAGCTATAACTTTGCCCACGTAATTCACCTCGCATATTCGTTCAAAATATTTCTTTTTCATTATAACATAAAACAACTGTAATTATGGTAATTACAAATCAAATTCTTAGTGAATTTATCTATTTATATATGTAATTTTGTTATAAAAGTTATTTTTTGAATAGAACTAAGAATATCATTATATAAAAATAAGCTTAACAAATTATTTTAATTTACAACTGACGATTGTTTCACGTGAAACAATTATTTTCATCTTAAATAGAAAATATTATTCTTACAAAAAATGTTTCACGTGAAACATTTCAAAATACAAACAAAAGAAAAAGGAAAATAAGAACAGAAACAAAGATCGAAATCAAACCAACAATAAAATAAAAAACTCAGAAAATTAATCAAAAAAAATATTAGATAAAAAATATAATTCTAGTATAAATGTATACGAAATATTAAAACTTACCCAAAATTTTATTGATATTTAGATCACAATAACAACTCATAACACGCTAATATTTTAAACAATAATTTTATATAAGAGTATAAGTGTGTAAGACTATAAAAATATAAGAGTATAAGAGTATTAGAATAAAAAGGTATAAAAATATAAATGTATAAGAGTATTAAATATAAGACATAACAAATAAATAATTCATTTAATGTTTCACGTGAAACATTTATATAAATCAAATTTATTTACATTAAACTTTAGGTATTACAACTATAATAACTAATAAAGATATTACAACTATAGTTATATTTATATTACACCTATAGTTTTATTTATATTACAACTATAACTATGTTTATATGAATCTGTAATAGTTTTAATAATGTAATTATTTTAGAGCTGTAATTGTGCATTAAAGCATTTATTACTATATGTAGTGTAAGCAAGCTAATAACTTTTGTTATAAAACTACATATAGATATAGCTTTAAGCTATATCTATATAGTACTAAATTATATGAGAATACAGGTCCCATATGCTTTGACAGGCTTTCATCATATCTATATACTATTAACTAGGTAGTAATTAGATTGATAATTCTTAATATAATTAAATTCATTATATTATATGATCTAAAAATACAAATAATAGTAAGCACACACGCTCTACGGATACGCAGAGCTTTTTATTTTGAAGAGGAGGCGTTTCCATGCCCATCTATAACGGAATGCTTCCTGCCATCGATAAAGCAGAAGTAAAACGATACGCAGGACTTCGTCACGCTGAGGATTTCCCACAAAATTATGTTGACGAAGCATGTAAGGAAATCCAGTTATTAGCTACACCTAAAGGTGTATACCAAGAATATGATTATGATGCAGAAAACAAGGTAATTCTGAGTAATCCACCACTTAAAATCGAAGGTTCTATCATTGAAAAACACTTAGAAAAATCTACAAAAGTATATGTACTAGGTGTAACAGTAGGTGAGGATGTAGAAATTCGCAGTGAGCAATTGTTTAAACAAGGCAATTATACAGTAGGTTTATTACTTGATGCAGCAGCAACTACAGCAGTAGAGCAGGTAGCGGATCAAGTAAACGAAGTAATCAATACAATTGCTAAGAAACAAGGTTATAAACCTACATGGCGTTTTAGCCCTGGTTATGGTAACTGGCCATTAGAAATCCAACCGCATTTAGCTAAAATTATCAAAACAGAGTTAATCGGCTTACAAGTTACGGAGAACTTTTTATTGTTCCCACGTAAGTCTGTAACGGCAATTATCGGTTTAATGCCAGCAAACGAAGACCTTAAAACAAAACGAGGATGTACATCTTGTTCACAACAAGACTGCGCATCTCGTAAATTACCTGAAAAAGCAACAACTAACGACCAAAACAAGACAGAGGAAGATGGTAGTAAAACTACTGCTGATGTATCAGGTATCGCTATGAAAGGCCAACCAACAGAATAATGTTTCACGTGAAACATTTTGATTTTTAGGATGTTAAAGGAAGATGTTTATGTATATTTTTGACGGTGCTATGGGCACAATGCTGCAAGCAGCAGGCTTAGAAGAGGGCTATTGTCCAGAGCTATTTAACGTAGAGAGACCAGAAGTTGTTAAGAACATTCACGCACAATACTTACAACATGGTAGTGATGTAATTACTACCAACACATTCGGTGCATGTGGTCTTAAATTAGAAGATTACGATTTACAAGATCGAGTAAGAGAGATTAATATTGCAGCCGTAAAGGTAGCAAAAGAAGCAATTGCAGAGGTTAAACCATCTGCTCGTGTAGCTGGTTCTATGGGTCCTACAGGCCGTTTTTTGCAGCCATTAGGTAACATGAGCTTTGACTCTATTTACGACACATATCGTGAACAAGCAGATGCATTGATCGAAGGTGGCGTAGACTTCATTATTATTGAAACTATTATTGACGTTCAAGAAATGCGTGCAGCTTTATTGGCATCCCTAGATGCTCGTGAAGCTGCAGGAAAAACAAAAGAAGATGTACAAATCATCTGTCAGTTTTCTTTCAGTGAAGACGGACGTACTATTACAGGTACACCGCCAGCAGTAGCAACTACTATCGTAGAGGCTATGGGTGCCGATATCATCGGTATTAACTGTTCTCTTGGACCTGAGCAAATTACACCTCTTATTGAAGAGATTGCTAGTGTTACAAATTTACCAATCAGCTGTCAGCCTAATGCAGGTATGCCTCAATTAATTAACAAGCAAACTGTATTCCCACTTACAGCAGAAGAGATGGGCCCATTGATGCTAGATATCGTCGATGCAGGTGCTACCTATGTAGGCGGCTGTTGCGGTACGACACCAGCTCATATCCAATCTATTTCCAACGCTGTAAAAGCACATACTCCTAAGGAGCGTGCTCATATTGAACCTAAAACAATCATTACAAGCCGTACTAGATTGTTAGAATTAGGCCACAATACAAAACCACTTATCATTGGTGAACGTATTAACCCAACAGGTCGTAAAGTTTTGGCTCAAGAATTACGCGATGGTTCTTTCATCCGTGTAAAACGCGATGCTTTAGACCAAGTAGAAGCGGGTGCAGACATTCTCGACGTAAACATGGGTGTAGCTGGCATGGACCAAACTCCATTAA
>NZ_CAKPTN010000164.1 GCF_934190855.1 uncultured Veillonella sp.
GCATAGTACTAGGTGGCGCTTATGGTTTCCTAGCGCCAGCTACATATCAATCTACATCTATGTTGCGTATTAAACAGGCTCAAGGTTTGAGTAATTCTGTATTATCTAGCTCCAATGGCTATTCTGACTCTATGTCTCGTCAATTGATGAACACAGATGCAGAAATCTTAAAAAGCCGTAATGTAGTAGAACCAGTGATTGCTGCTATTGAAGATCCTGAAGGTACAGGTAATGCGCCTACCTACGAGGAGTTTGTAAAAACGCGCATTGAAACAAAACCGTATAAGGAAACTGAGTTATTACAAGTGAGTGTAACAGGGAAAAGTCCTGAACAAGCTCAAGAAGCTAATAAATTGCTAATCGATAACTTCTTGAAGCGCCTTACTGAAATCTCTCATGTTGAACAACGCGCTACTCGTGAATTCTTACAAAAACGTGTTGTAACTGCTAAAACTGAATTAGAACAAGCAGAAAAGAAATTACAACAATTCCAAGTCGATAACAAGGTATACTCCACAGCTGATCAAATGAAAGGCTTAACAGATAAGATTACCCTTATCGATCGTGAAAAAGCGCAAAATCAACTTGATTTAGAAACGGCGCAAGCTGCACTAGGCAGTATCAATGAACAATTGGGTTCTGCTGGTAAAAGTATTGCTGACAGTGCAACAGTTCAAGCTTATAAAGGTCAATTAGCGGATCTTGAATCTCGTAAGGCTTCTTATGTTGGTAAATATACTGATGAACATCCTGCGATGAAAGAAATTAACCAACAAATTGAAGAAGCTAAGAGTGGTCTAAATGCTGAAATTAATGCTATTGCGTCTCAACAAGCACCTTCTAGCAACTCTGCACAACAGGGTTTGCTAGCTGATAAGTTTAGAAATGAAGCCGCTCTTGCAGTAGCTCAAGGTAAACAATCTACATTAGCTGAACTTGATAAAGCAAACGAAGAAGCTATGAAAGGCTTACCTGAAAAAGAACGTGGCTATATCCAAGCAAAACGTGATGTAGATGTGGCACAAGATATCTACCAAATGTTATCTACTCGCTTGGAAGAAGCGAAGGTAGCAGAGGTAATGGTGCCAAATGAAGTTCAAATCGTAGATGCTCCTACATTGCCAGAAAAGGCAATTGCTCCACGTAAGGTTCTCATCCTATTAGGCTCTGCAATTTTAGGCCTCATCCTTGGTTCCCTCTACACATTGGGTCAATTCTTCTGTAATCGCAAAGTTCAATCTGTACAAGAAATCAATGATGTTCTTGGCATTGAAAACTTAGGTGTTATTCCTAATCATGAAGAAAAAGAATATGAAGAACCTAGTAATCGTATCGTAGCATTGTTACGCAAAGTGAGAGGTTAATATGATCAGACTAATTTCTAATGAACGTGGTGATACAGCACTCGTAGAAGCATATCGTACATTGCGTAGCAATTTACAATATGTATGTAATCAACAAAAATGTAAGCTTATTTGTATTACGGCCGCTACTAGTGGTGAAGGTACTTCTGAAGTAGCTGCTAATACTGCATTAGCTTTATCTAAAAACAATAACAAAGTATTACTGATTGACGGCAATTTACGCAATCCTGTACAGCACTTAGCTTTTAACGTGCAGAATAAAGGTCTTACAAACGCAGTAATGATGGATGAAGATTTGACGATTCACCGTAATGTCCAACCTCATTTAGATATATTGACTGCAGGTGAAGTAGTTCAGCATCCTTCTGAAGTAGTAGATTCTAGCAAATTGCCAACAATTTTAGATTATGCACGCGATGAATATGATGTGGTTATCATTGATACGCCACCAGTATTATCCGTTACTGATGCTGTTGTATTAGCTGAGAAATCCGATGGTGCTATGCTCGTTGTTAGAAACGAAGTGGCAAGCCCAAAAGATTTGATAGAAGCTAAAAAACGCCTTACTCAAGTAGGTATTCCTCTATTAGGTTCCATCGTAATTGATGCCTAATATAGGTAATTTAATTTGTAATCTAATAGATTCATCAAGCGTATCAATATGGTACAGAAAGCATTGAGGTGATGTATATGAAAATTAATTTTTCTCCTCCCGATATTACCGAGTTAGAAATTAACGAAGTCATTGAAACTTTAAAAAGTGGGTGGATTACGACAGGTCCTCGTACTAAAGAGCTAGAGAAAAAGATTGCTGAACAGTTAGGCACACCTAAATCTGTTTGCTTAAATTCTGCTACTGCAGCGCTTGAAATGTCTCTACGCGTATTAGGTATTGGACCTGGTGATGAAGTCATTACGAGTGCTTATTCCTATACGGCTAGTGCAAGCCCTGTAGTTCACGTAGGTGCAACCTTAGTACTCGTTGATACCCAAAAAGATTCGTATGAAATGGATTACGATGCAGTAGCTCGTGCCATTACGCCAAAGACAAAGGCGATTATTCCTGTTGATATAGCTGGTGTGCCTTGTGACTATGAGCGCTTGCGTTCTATTGTAGAGGACAAGAAATCTATCTTTACTCCAGCCAATGATATTCAAAAAGCATTAGGTCATATTCCAATCGTAGCGGATTGTGCTCATTCCTTTGGTGCAACCTATAAAGGTGTCCATACAGGCAATGTAGCTGACTTCAGTAGTTTCTCCTTCCATGCAGTAAAAAACTTTACTACTGCCGAAGGTGGCTGCGCTACTTGGCGCCACATTGAGGGCTACGATGACGAGGCTATTTATAAACAATTCCAATTGCTATCTTTGCATGGTCAAGATAAGGATGCTCTTGCTAAAACGAAAGCTGGCGCATGGGAATACGACATTAAAGGCACATATTATAAATGTAATATGACGGATATTATGGCTGCCATTGGTTTGGCGCAATTTGAAAGATATCCAAAATTGTTATCACGTCGTAAGGAAATTATCGAAGCTTATGATGCAGGTTTGAAAGATTTATCTGTTACATTATTAAGTCATTATAACGATGATTATCAAAGTAGTGGTCATTTGTACTTAGTTCGCTTAGATGGACGGGATGCAGAATACCGCAACAAGGTAATCGAAGCTATGGCTGAAGCTGGTATTGCCACAAATGTGCATTATAAACCAATTCCTATGCATACGGCGTACAAGAATTTAGGTTTCACTATTGATGACTATCCAAATGCTTATGATCAATTTAAAAATGAGATTACATTGCCACTTCATACTTTGTTAACAGATGAAGAAGTGCAATATGTCATTGAAACATTTAAAAGGATTATTACCGAATGTTAGTAAAAAACTTTCACGATTTACCTCAAGAGTTACAGTGTGAAGAGGTGCGCCCGTACTTTGAAGTATTAAATCAAAGACGAACAAGCCTTCTATGTAAAAGTATTTTTGACCGCGTTATAGCGGCTAGTATGCTCATTACATTGAGTCCTGTATTTCTTGTGTTAGCTATCATGATTAAACGAGATAGTGAAGGTGAGGTTTTCTTCCGCCAAACTCGGGTGACACAATATGGTCGCACCTTTGGTATCTATAAATTCCGTACTATGGTCAAAAATGCGGAGTCTCTCGGTGCTCAAGTAACATCACAAAATGATATGAGGGTAACTAAGGTGGGCAATATGCTTCGTAGCTGTCGCCTTGATGAACTGCCACAAC
>NZ_CAKPTN010000165.1 GCF_934190855.1 uncultured Veillonella sp.
CGCAAAGCGGTGCTGTAAGGCGTGCTGAGAAGTGACCGCCTCCGCGCATATCTACCTTGTCGCCGTAGCGCATGCGCGCTGTGAAGTCTGCATGAGATGGGCGAGGGATGTCGCGTAAGTTATTGTAATCGCTAGAATGCTGCGATGTGTTGCGGATCATAAATGCTAATGGAGAACCGCTGAGCATACCGTCTACGATACCTGCTAAAAACTCAGGTACATCGGCTTCCTTACGTTGCGTTGTTAATTGATTTTGACCTGGCGCACGGCGCTTCATGAAGGCTCTTAGTTCACCGATGTCGATGGTATGTCCACAAGGTAAGCCTTCTACGATACCGCCAATGGCATAGCCGTGAGAGGCGCCAAAGGTAGATACCTGTATGGTTTTACCGAAATTAGATGCCATTATATTAACTCCTACTATATAGTACGTATTACTTCTATTATCTATTAGATTACACCAGATACGATTAGAAATCTAAACTGGTTGTGCATTACCGCCCAGTAAGTTCCAGTCCTCGAAGAAGTCTGGATAGGATTTTGTGATAGCTTCGCTATCTTTTAGTATTACAGGGGTTTCACTGATGAGGGCCATCAATGTGCCTGCCATAACGAGGCGATGGTCATTTACGCAATCACCTTGTCCACCTTTAAGTATACCACTACTGATGATGTATAGGTCATCGCCTTCTTCACGAACCGTGCCGCCCAAGTCTCTTACGAGATTAGCAACGGCTACGAGGCGATCAGATTCTTTCAAGCGTAGGCGAGCACCCTTAACAAAGGCGCTTTCACCAGAAATAGAGCAAGCAAGGGCTGCCATAACAGGCAACATATCAGGCATTTGCTCAAGGTCTGCATGGATTGGCTTGGAAGCGCGACCTGTGACCGTCACATTCATACCATCCCAGACAACATCACAACCAGCATCAATCATAACTTGCATGATGCGGCGGTCCGCTTGTACAGAGTTTTTGTTCATGCCTGTGATCGTAATTGGTTTGCCAGTCATACCAGCCGCCACCATCCAAATCGCTGCGTTAGACCAGTCGCCTTCGATTTGGTAATTATCACGACCTATGAAGGACGCACCAAATGGGACTGTGAAAGCCTCATTGATGTTTGTGTCTGGTAAAGTGTGTTCTACTTCGACACCAAAATCTCGCATTGTTTCAGTAGTTAGTGTTACATAATCGCTAGATTGTAGTGGCGTAGTAGAGGTAATGGTAGATAAGCCGATTTGAGGGGCTGCCAACAATAAGCCAGAGAAGAATTGACTACTTACATCTCCTACCATGGAGAAATTGCCCCCTTGAAGACGACCTGTCATGGTAAATGGTGGTTTATCTTGAGAGAATGTTACGCCGTGCGCTTTCATTTCTCCTAGCATAGGTTCTAGAGGGCGATCTGGTAAACGACCTTTAGCATCTACATCTACATCATTACAGATGGACGCTGCTACAGGCAATAAAAGGCGTAACGTAGTACCTGATTCGTGAGGAACTACATTGCCCTTTGCAGGAGCGGGGCCAGGAGTAACGGTAACCATTTTATTTTCATACACAACGTGAGCACCTAAGCCTCGCAATGAGTCCATCGTTGCATCGATATCCTTAGAGGTACGACTCAGTAAAATCGTAGATGGAGAGGTAGCAAGGGCTGCACAAATCAACGCACGATGTGCATGGGCCTTTGCCGGAATGGACGCAATAGTCCCTGTAGGGATGGCGTTCGTTACAGAATGCATATAAATCTCCTTAATCTAAATAGGTAGCAAGCTCTTCGTGTGTTACCACCTTGAGTTCGCTGTGACCATAGCTAGTAGGAACTACAATTTTAATGGTGGCTCCTTCGCTTTTTTTATCGTGCTTAGCAGCTGCTAAAATTTCTTCTTTTGTTATAGTCGTTGTAGTTGGTAAATCGTGGGCTTCGATGAGAGCCTTTAATTTTTCTAAGGCCTCTCTATCTAATTCTCCATGTTTTACAGCACCTTTTGCCATGAGTACCATACCGATGGCTACAGCATAGCCATGGTGTACTTCAAAGTGGCTCGCGTTTTCGATGCCGTGACCAAAGGTATGTCCTAAGTTTAAGAGGGCACGAACACCAGATTCGTGTTCATCTTGCTCTACGATATCTGCTTTAGCTTGTACACAACGGGCAATTACGCCACTAACGCTACCGCGATGTTTAATTAATGGTTTATGTTCGAGTTGGGTTAATAAACCTGGTACATCGAGGAAACCGTATTTGATAATTTCCCCACAACCATTTTTCCATTCCATGTCTGGCAATGTATTGAGCGTAGTTGGATCACAGAGAACGAGGATTGGTTGTTTGAAAGCTCCCCAAAGATTTTTACCTGCTTCGAGATTGACTGCTGTTTTACCACCTACAGAGGAATCTACGGCGGCTAATAGGGATGTAGGAACCTGTACATAGTCTATACCACGTAGGTATGTAGCTGCTGCAAAGCCTGCCATATCACCTACTACACCACCTCCGAGGGCGATGAGAAGGTCTTTACGCGTTAACGATTGAGCCGCCATGTACTCTACTAAATCGATGAGTTGATGAGCGTTTTTGGAGCTTTCCCCAGCAGGGAACACATAATCACAAACAGTATAACCGGCATGTTCCATATTAGCTTTCACAGAATCCAAATAGTGTGGCGCCACATTGCTGTCGCTGACGATGATAACACGGCAATTTGGTTTTAACGGTTTAATATAATCGGTGATGCGTTGTAAAGCGCCCTCCTCGATGACAACGTCATACGGCGTGGATGCATTAATATGGATGCGAGTCATAACGATTCCTTTCTTAAAAGAATAAGCTAGTATCTATTATAACGGATACTAGCTTATTTGTGTGGTATTTAAGATTATTTAGTGCATTCTACCAATGCTTGGCGTAATGCGATAATTTCTTTCATAAGGCTAGTGAATTGATCTGGACGTAATGCTTGAGGGCCATCGCATAATGCTTTGGATGGATCGTTGTGAACTTCGATCATAAGGCCGTCTGCACCGCCGCCTACAGATGCTAGTGAAAGTGGACGAACCATGCGGCTCATACCTGCTGCGTGGCTAGGGTCCATGATGATTGGCAAATGAGATAACTCATGCATCATAGGAATTGCTGTTACGTCTAATGTATTACGAGTTTTAGTTTCGAATGTGCGGATACCGCGTTCGCATAATACAACTTGTTCATTGCCTTCGGACATGATGTACTCAGCAGCCATCAACCATTCTTCGTATGTAGCAGACAAACCACGTTTTAAAAGAACTGGTTTATTTAATTTACCTACTTCTTTTAAAAGTGTGAAGTTTTGCATGTTACGAGCGCCGATTTGAAGCATATCTACATTATCGAAGTATTGTAATTGGGAAATATCCATAACTTCGGAAACGATAGGAAGACCTGTTTCTTTTTTAGCTAGCTCTAACAATTCCAAACCTTCTGGACCCATGCCTTGGAAGGAGTATGGGGATGTACGCGGTTTGAAAGCTCCGCCGCGAAGAATCGTGGCGCCCGCTTCCTTACAAGCTTTTGCGGTTTCTAATACCT
>NZ_CAKPTN010000166.1 GCF_934190855.1 uncultured Veillonella sp.
GGACGTAAGTCATCCATGCCTTCGCCAACGCCAATCCAGCGCACTGGTACGCCTAGTTCCTCTTTAATAGAGATAACTACGCCACCTTTTGCTGTACCATCAAGTTTAGTCACCACAATACCATTTACTGGTACTGCTTGACCAAATAATTTAGCTTGGCTTACTGCATTTTGACCTGTCGTACCATCGAGAACGAGCAATGTTTGATGCGGTGCCCCTTCTACGTGGTTATTAGCTACGCGGCCCATCTTCTTAAGTTCTTCCATAAGATTAACTTTAGTGTGTAGACGACCTGCAGTATCGACGATAACAAGGTCTGCATTACGAGCTTTTGCCGCTTCCATAGCATCGTATACAACGGCTGCTGGATCAGCGCCCTCTTTATGTTTAACGATAGGCACACCTACGCGATCAGCCCAAATGGATAATTGGTCAGCTGCAGCGGCACGGAATGTATCACCTGCAGCAATGATAACCTTTTTACCTTCTTTAGTATAGTAGTTAGCCAATTTAGCGATAGTTGTTGTTTTACCAACGCCGTTTACACCCACAACAAGGATAACCTCTGGATGGTGAAGTGTAATTTCATCCTCTTGGTCTACGAGCATTTCTGTAATGCGGTCTTCCATAAATGGCATTACATCACCAGTATTGTTGATAATACCTTCTGTTACACCACGACGAATTTCTTTCATCAAGTATTCTGTCGTTTTAGGACCAAGGTCACTAGTAAGCATAACTGCTTCTAAATCATCTAAGAAATCATCATCAATTTCTGCATAACCAATGATAACTGTCTCTACATTTTTTACAAAGGACTTACGAGTTTTTTCTAAGCCCTCTTTAATTTTATTAAAGAATCCGAATGCCATTATGCGAGATCCTCCTTCACATCTTCAAATGCTACTGTTAATAATCGAGATACGCCCCGTTCAACCATGGTTACCCCTTGTAATACTTCGGCAGCTTCCATCGTTTTTTTACGGTGTGATACTACGATAAATTGTGTTTCTTTATTTACCCGATTTAGGTAAGAGCTAAATCGTTCTACATTAGCTTCATCAAGGGCTGCGTCAACTTCGTCAAGCACACAGAATGGAGCCGGACGATAGTCGAGGAATGAGAATAATAAAGCAATAACGGTAAGAGCCCGTTCACCACCGGATAACAATGTCAATTGTTGACGTTTCTTTCCTGGTGGCTGAATGTAAAAGTCAATGCCACCGGTCAAAATATTATCTGGATCTGTCAGTACAATTTGGGCCGTACCACCACCGAACAATTGGCTAAATACCTCTTGGAATCTGCGACCAACCACATCTAATACATCGTATAGCTGTGTACTCATAGCCTTATCCATTTCAGCAATAACAGCTTGCAATTGCTCCTTCGCCGTATCTAAATCTGCTAACTGTGTAGTTAAGAAATCGTAACGCGCTTTTGTTTCTTCGTATTCCTCAACAGCATTAGGATTCACTGGGCCCAGCTCAGTAATTTCTGCCATTAAACGAGCTTGCTCATCCTTCCAATCGTTAACAGAACCTTCTATGCGAAGGGCTTGTGCATCTTCCAATGTAAAGCCTAGCTCTTGTAACTCTTCTACAAAACGTTCACAGTCCATGCGATAACGAGTAATCTTACCTTCCATATCAACGAGGCGACTTTGAACCACTTTATAACGTTGATTCAATCGGTCCTGCTCGCTAAGAATAGCTTCCAATTCCTCACGACCTGTAGATGTTTTATCATAAGCTTCATCGCGTAGGGCACCTAGACGTTCAACCTCTGCTTTAACTGCAGCTAGTTCTTGGTCTGCTAGCTCTTTAGCCTTCGGTAATTCCTCTTCATAGCGTTGTGTAGTGCTAATTAGCAAATTACGTAACGGTGTTAAGCGCTCTACAATACTAGCAATAGATTGATTGCGTTGTTCCCGCTGCGTTTCACGTTCCTTAATAGTTTGTCGCAGTGTATCACAAGTGAGGCGAGCTTCTGTGAAAGCTTCATAGGCCTCTTGCTGTACCTTTTGTAATACAGTTAAACGCTCCATCAAAGCCCCTTGATTACCATCTACACCGTGGTCTTCTTGCAAAGAGGCCAATGCTGTTTCTTGGTCTTTCAAGTTAGCCATTGTAGTAGCTAAATCAATATCGATCTGTACTAATCGTTGTTCCTCTTCAGAAAGAACACGTTTTTTACGATCCATTTGATTTTGTATATTTTGTACCTTTGTTTCACTAGCCACATAGAGTAAATTAGTATGTTGGTAGTTTTCATCAAGGGTAGCTCGTTCTTTTTCAGCCTCTTCAACCCGTTTTTCTAGATTTTCTAGGCTAACTGTTAAAGAACGGATTTGTTCTTCAATTTGTACAAGCTCTTGTTCAAGACTAGTAGCCTCTTCCTTACGGCTCAATACGGAGGCACGCTTGCGCTTTGTAGCACCACCTGTTAAAGAACCACCCGGTTGGAATTGCTCCCCTGTAAGGGTTACGATGCGCAATTGTTGATTATATTTTTTCTGTAATCCAATAGCCTCATCCATAGAGGATACGACTAACGTACGGCCTAATAAATATTGGAAGATATGAGCGTACTTATTATCAAAAGAAATACAGTCAACAGCGGTACCTATAACACAACTTTCACGTAACGCTGGTGTATCATAAGGTTTTCCTTTTACAGAATCCATCGGCAAGAAGGTTACGCGACCACCTTGAATAGATTTCAAGTAATTTACACCCTCAGCTGCTGCGCGAGCTGTAGTAGTCACAACGTGGTTGACACTACCACCTAATGCCGTTTCAATAGCCGTAGTATATTTATCTTCTACCGTAAAGAGATCCCCTACGGCTCCTGTAATCTGTTCGCGCCAAGAGCCTTTTCCATTTAGGATATTCTTAGTTCCTTCTAAGTAACCTTCATGTTGTTCTTCCCATTGAGCTAAGAGCTCTAAACGGCCTTTTGCACGTTGTTCTTGGGTACGAAGTTTTTGTAACTCTTTGCGTTCATCACGAGCTTGTATAACTGCTTCTTTGCCGCCATCAACGAGGGCTTGTCGTTGTGCAGAAATAGCATTAAACTTTTGTCCTAATGCTTCATATTCAGCGCGTGCTGCTTGTAGTTCGCTATCTACTTGAGCTATTTCAGCTTTTAAAACGTCACATTGTTTTGTAGACTCTACCTTACGTGCTTCTAAGCTACGAATACTAGCCTTTGCCGTTTCGATGGCACTGACAACCTCTAATTGGCGTTGCTCAAAGGCCTCACGATTAGATTGTAAGGATTGGAACTTTGCTTGCTCTGCACTTACATCTTCAACAGCTTTTTTATAATTAGCCTCTAACTCTGCTAGTTTAGATTCTTTCTCTACTAGTTGAGCACTTTCATCTTGAATCAATTGATTTAAAATGCGTAATTGTTGCTCTTCGCCTTTTTGTGTAGCTTCCAATTCGCTAATACGCATAGATGTTTCATCTAATTCGCGGCGAGCTGTTTTTAATTGCTCTTCTAATAGACGTAAATGACCAGCTAAACGCTCTTCATCACGCTGCTTTT
>NZ_CAKPTN010000167.1 GCF_934190855.1 uncultured Veillonella sp.
TTACAAACCTCATTACTTGAGCATATTAGTAAACTTATATCCTTTGGCGAGTCTTTGACCCGTCAAAGGATACAGATTTTTACACCCTTACTAGAAAAATCACAAGGTGATATACAACAGCGTGCTGATATGTTATGTATAGAACGCATTGAAACAGGAATTGTTACGCGCCAATTAAAAGGCAATCATACTTGGCATTCGATGATGCAAGATGGGCAGCCACTCATTGGGGTTGATCATGAGTTGCGGCACCATGTTTTTCCTATTGTAGATAATGGGGGACGTATTATAGGTGGGATTTCCTTTACACTGTCTCCATCTATCAAGGCAGAGCAATATGAACAAGAATATACATTGTCTGATACGATGCAACGTCTTATGCTAACTGCTACGGACGAACAAATCCAATCTTATGAACCAATCTCTTATTTTGATGGTTTAATTATCTTTGATGATTCTCATAAAATTTTGTACGGCAATGAGGCTGCATTACAATTGGTCGATCTATTGGGCTTTGATCGACGCTTAGTAGGTTCATCTATTTTTAGTAGTACTTTAAAAATATCGGCTATCCAACAAGTTTTGGCAGATAGAACTATATATACTAGTGAAGAAATCTATCAAGATATGGTAATTCGCCAGCATATGATTCCCATCGCTATGGGCCGTAATGAAACGCGATGTTTCTTGGTGTTGCATGATTGTACTCGTGAAAGTAAGCAGCAACAAGAATTGTTGGTGAAAAATTCAATTATCAAAGAGGTTCATCACCGCGTAAAAAATAATTTGCAAACTGTAGCGGGTTTATTGCGTATGGAAGCGAGACGGTCTAATTTACCAGAAGTAAAACAGGCTCTCCAAGAGGGGATTAATCGCATCGAAAGTATGGCTCTCGTTCACGATATAGTGTCCCATTATGACGAGGACTATATTGGTATACGATCAATTTATGATGAGTTATGTCGTTTATTGCGTATGAGCATGGTCCGACAAGACCAAGATGTTACCTTTACCTATAGCGGTGAAGATATATTAATTTCTTCTCATATGGCAAGTTATGTATCTCTTATCATCAATGAATTAATCACTAATAGCTTAGAACATGGCCTAGAAGGGGATCATGGAGAAATTCATCTTCATGTGAATGACATAGGGGGACACATTGAATTCGCTTTTACCGATAATGGCAAAGGACTGCCTAGTGATTTTTCTATTTCCTCTAATAAACGATTGGGGCTCACAATTATAAATAATTTAGTTACTCATGAATTAAAGGGCCGTTTATCCATAGAAAATACTGGTCATGGTGTATTGGTGACAATACATATGAAGAAGGAGGCGTAAATGCGCGTTTTAATCGTCGACGATGAATCCCTTATACGCATGGATTTGCGAGATATTATTGAGTCTTGCGGTCATGAGGTCGTAGCAGAGGGAACTAATGGCGTTGAAGCTATACAACTCTGTAAACAACATAAACCGGATATCATTTTAATGGATGTAAAAATGCCAGAATTAGATGGTATTGAAGCTGCACGGCAGATTGGCTTTCACCATGAAGCACCTGTGGTATTGTTAACCAGTTATAGTCAACAAGATTTAATCGATAAAGCTAGAGACTCCGGTGTATATGGATATCTAATTAAACCTGTACGAGAGGAGCAATTGGTGCCTACTTTAGAAATGGCGTTAGGCCGTTATAAAAGTGATGCGCAGTTGCGTGAGAAAATGGCTGAGTTAGAACAGTCCTTAGAAGATCGTAAAATCATTCAAAAGGGGACGGGCATATTAATGGAGTTGTATTCTATATCTGAAGAGGAAGCCTATAATCGCATTCGCGCCCTCAGTATGAAGAAACGTGATAGTATTGTTAATATTTGCAAGGCTTTAATTAATCAAGTTTCAAAATAGCAAAAGACTAGTATAAGGATTAACACTTATACTAGTTTTTTGCTTATAAATTCATATAAAAACTAAAAAGTCAAAAAATCAAAAATTTTACTTGCAATTATTTTGACATAGGTTATAATAATAAATGTGATTAGCACTCGGCGAGTTAGAGTGCTAATAAATTATAAAGAATATCTAGTAAATAAGGAGTGACATCATATGTTAAAACCATTAGCTGACCGCGTTCTTATCCGTTTAGAAGCAAAAGAAGAAAAAACTAAAAGTGGTATCTTCCTTCCTGATACAGCAAAAGAAAAACCTCAAGAAGGTGTTGTCGTAGCTGTAGGTGCTGGTAAAGTATATGACAATGGTCAACGTGTAGCTCCAGAAGTTAAAGTTGGCGACACTGTTATGTTCGCAAAATATGCTGGTAGCGAATTAGAAATCGATGGCGCTACTCACTTGATTATTAGCGAGCGCGATATTTTAGCAGTACTATAATAGCTAATCTGTAGTTTACTAAGACTACAAACACTGATGATACATTCTATATTGCCTACGGGCACATATATTTCGTTACATTCGATAGTGTTACTATCTAGGAGGTAATACATATGGCAAAAGAAATCTTGTTTAATGAAGAAGCTCGTCGCGCGTTAGGCCGTGGCGTTGATCAATTGGCAAATGCTGTAAAAGTTACATTAGGTCCAAAAGGTCGTAATGTTGTATTAGATAAAAAATTCGGTTCCCCAACAATTACAAATGATGGTGTAACTATTGCTCGCGATATCGAACTTCCAGATCCATTTGAAAACATGGGTGCCCAATTAGTAAAAGAAGTTGCTACTAAAACTAACGACGTAGCAGGTGACGGTACTACTACTGCAACTGTATTGGCACAAGCTATGATTCAAGAAGGTATGCGCAACGTAGCAGCTGGTGCAAACCCAATGATCTTGAAAAAAGGTATTGAAACAGCAGTAAAAACTTTGGTGGAAGAAATCAAAAAACGCTCCATTAAAGTTTCTGGTAAAGCTGAAATCGCTCAAGTTGCAAGCGTATCCGCTGCTGATGAAGAAATCGGTGGCTTAATTGCTGAAGCTATGGAAAAAGTAGGTAACGACGGCGTTATCACTGTAGAAGAATCCAAAGGCTTACAAACTGCATTAAATGTAGTAGAAGGTATGCAATTCGACCGTGGCTACATTTCTCCTTACATGGTAACTGATCCTGATCGTATGGAAGCTGTTATGGACAATCCATTCATCTTGATTACTGACCGTAAAATCAGTGCTATTGCCGACATGTTACCAACACTTGAAAAAGTAGTGAAAGTAGGTAAAGAACTTCTTATCATCGCTGAAGATGTAGAAGGAGAAGCATTGGCTACATTAGTAGTTAACCGTTTGCGTGGTACATTCAAAGCGGTAGCTGTTAAAGCTCCTGGTTTCGGTGACCGTCGTAAAGCTATGCTTGAAGATATTGCAATTTTAACTGGTGGTACTGTAATCACTGAAGATATGGGCCGTAAGCTTGATTCCGTAGAACTTGAAGATCTTGGTACTGCTCGTCAAGTACGTATCACTAAAGATGAAACTACAATCATTGACGGTGTAGGCG
>NZ_CAKPTN010000168.1 GCF_934190855.1 uncultured Veillonella sp.
CTAGTACTATGCAGGCTACCGTAACGTTGATGCTTTTACGGCGCTTTTTAACGAGGACTTTACCAACCTCTTTTAAATCAATAATTTGTTCCACCCATATACCCCTTTCTGTGAAAGTATACAAACAACAGGGTCTCTCCCTCTAAGGATTATGAACTGTGTCTCTCCCTCTCAAGCAAAGCACAGTGTAAGTAAATATAATTTAGTACTAGAAAGATTTAGAAATGTAAATAAAAGCAATATCTAAGATACTAATAATTTACACATTATGATTTGGATGGTATGTAGGAACTATATCCTTCAATACATTAATGACATCCATATCAGTTTTACATGTTTCAAAGCGCTCAATTTGTTGGCCTAACCATTCTTGGTCAACATCTTCTAAAGCAGCTTCAAAGATTTTCTTATGTGTCGTTGTATTCGTGCCTTCTTCAGCAGTTAATAACTCTTCGTACAATTTTTCACCAGGACGCAAACCAGTAAATTCAATACGAATATCCTTATTTGGCTCAAAGCCAGAAAGACGAATCATATTTTTAGCTAAATCTACAATTTTAACTGGTTCCCCCATATCTAAGAGGAATACTTCGCCCCCTTTACCCATGGCACCAGCTTGAAGTACTAATTGACTTGCTTCTGGAATTGTCATGAAATAGCGAGTCATTTCTGGATCCGTAACAGTAACGGGACCGCCTGCTTCAATTTGTTTACGGAATAACGGAATAACAGAACCACGGCTACCAAGTACATTACCAAAACGAACAGTAATAAACTTAGTATCATATTTATGGTTCATGCCTAGTACAACCTTCTCTGCCACACGTTTAGTGGCGCCCATAACGCTAGTAGGGTTTACTGCTTTATCCGTAGAAATCATAACAAAGCGTTCAACTCCATGAGCACCAGCTACATCTGCTACATTTCGAGTCCCGTAAATGTTATTGAGCACCGCCGCTATAGGTTGAATTTCCATAAGTGGTACATGCTTATGAGCTGCAGCATGGAATACTACCTCAGGATTATAATCTTTAAAGATTTGTTCTAATTGATTCTTATCTCGAATATCTGCAATGATAGGTACTAAGGTACCTTCAGACGCTACACTGCGCAATTCTTGGTGGATAATATAAATGCTGTTTTCACCATGACCAAGAAGCAATAATTTCTTAGGCTTTACACGTAGCACTTGGCGACAAATTTCAGATCCGATGGAACCACCAGCGCCTGTAACGAGAACTACTTTATCCTTAAGGTACGGTTCCACCTTGGATGTATCAAGATGAATTTCATCACGTTCTAATAAATCTTCAATGGAAACAGGATGTAGATGAGATACAAGAACTTCATCATCTAGCAACTGGTATACCCCTGGCAATGTGTTGATCTTACATTTAAGAGGGGAGCAAATTTCCATAATCTCTCGAATAACATCACGCTTAACAGATGGCATGGCAATGATGATTTCTTCAATCTTATATTTAGCTGCCAACATAGGTATATCTTCACGATTACCTAAAATTCTAAAGCCATTCATAAGACAATTCTGTTTAAACATATCATCATCAACAAAGCCAATTACTCGACGAGAGCGCTTATGGTATCTCTCGATTTCACGAGCAATTGTTGCCCCTGCATCACCTGCACCAATGATCAGTGTGTTTACTTGGCCACTTTCACCATCATCCCCACTGCTATAATGAAGCGCCACATAATGTAGTAACATGCGCCCCATACCTACTGCACCAGTTGTTAGGAACCATGTAATAAAATAGATTGATCTTGGTAACGATTTACCAAAGGCAAACATAGAGGAGTAAAAGATAGCTGTACCTACCGTTGTAGCGACAAATACTGCTAATACCTCTCGCATCCCTGCATAGCGCCAAATACGCGTGTACAAATGCATAATCAAGAACATCAACATATATGAAACGAGTAGGAGCGGTAAGGCATCTACCATTTGGTTAATATATTGAGGTTCTATGTAGCCATCAAATCGAATGAATAGACTGACAAAAGCAACGATAACAATAGTTGCAATATCAGCAATAAACAATATGGCTGGTAATAAATATGAACGCAAAAGAACGCCCCCTTATATGACAGATAATTCTTATCCTTAATCCTTACCTATGCGTGATACCATGTAAGCGCCAGTTAAGATTGGAGCAATATCACGAGCAAAGTTAATACGACTGTTTTTAGTTAAGTAAAGAACATCGCCCTCTCTCATAATATAGTTTTCAGACATATCCCCTGTTTGCAAGATGCGGTTTAGATTAATTGGGATTGGTTTTTCTGGATGATCTTGGTGAATTAAGTAAATTTTCTTCTTCGCTGTATCCCAGTTGAAGCTACCTGCAGCACCAATAGCATCAATAACAGTGCTAGACTTTGTTAGCGTGTAAGCACCTGGTCGATTAATTTCGCCAAATACATAAACTCGTACACCACCAAGTTTTGTAACATTCACAGTAATATCTGGATTAATGATATATCGAGATAAACCTTGTTGTAGTTCAGCAGTAAACTCATCAACAGTTAAACCATCTGCTTTTACAGCACCAACCATTGGGAATGATACATAGCCATCAGGACGAACTGCATACATAATGTCATTGCCATTACGAGTACCAAGATCGGCTTGTTGTACAACTTGAATCGTTAATTCATCCCCTTGACGTAGGCGATACTCTTTGTCAGAGCTAATTACAGATGCACTAGTTTCCAAAGGTGCATGACCTTCCAACTGTACAGTTTTAGTATTATAGCCCTGTTCAGTAGTTACACTTACTGGTGCAGCCATAGCGGCTGTCGTTGCACATAAGAATGCAGCCATCATCACATACTGTTTTTTATTCATACTTTACCTCTTTGTTCTACATTCAACATTCTCAATACATCACATGATTATTAGTATTGTAAATACTAAAAAATCGGTTAAGCTATTTTATCATTTTTTTAAATGTACTTCTATAAACCTAAGATATTCTGAGTGAACTTCATTAAACTTTCAATAACAAACCCAGTAAACATAGTATTTTCACGGAATTTTCATGAGTGATTTTTTACTCATTTCATAGATAATTCACTCCGTTTTTTATTAAAATTTAGTAAAATAATTAAATATATGTAAAGTCATTTCACTATCAATTCACACTTTCACCTCTCACTCATCACTTTTATTGATGAATTAAAAAAATAAGGTGTATATACTAGCAAGCTAGTATATACACCTTATTTAAATTTTAGATAATTATAATATTTTTTAAGGGTAATTACTCAACCCGACCGCCTAAGTAAGCTTCCATAACGCGCGGATTATGGCGTACTTCATCAGCTGGGCCAGACAAGACCATTTTGCCCGTTTCCAATACATAAGCGTAATCAGCAATTTTTAATGCTTGGCGCACATTTTGTTCTACTAAAAGAACCGTTGTCCCTTCAGCACTAATCTCT
>NZ_CAKPTN010000169.1 GCF_934190855.1 uncultured Veillonella sp.
TAAGCGCAGTTTCTGTAGAGTCTTGTAATACACCGATGATAAAGCCAACGCCTACAACTTGCATTGCTACGTCGTTAGAGATACCGAATAGAGAACAAGCTAATGGAATAAGTAGTAAAGAACCACCTGCTACACCAGAAGCACCACAAGCGCCAATAGTAGCGATGATGGATAATAGGATTGCAGTAGGGATATCTACAACGATACCTAGTGTATGAGCTGCCGCTAATGTCATGATTGTGATCGTAATCGCAGCACCACCCATATTAATTGTCGCACCTAGTGGAATAGATACGGAATACATATCAGGGTTCAGTTTCAAACGTTTAGCTAAGTCAAGGTTTACAGGGATGTTGGCAGCAGAGCTACGTGTGAAGAATGCGTAGATTGCAGATTCGCGTAAACATTTAAATACCAATGGGTATGGATTGCGACGTAGATAAACGAAGGACAAAATCGGATTGATTACTAATGCTACGAAAATCATAGAGCCAAGTAATAAAACGAGTAATTGGAAGTAACCAATCAAAGCTTCAATACCGTTAGTAGCAATAGATTCAGCTACAAGGCCCATAATACCTAGAGGGGCAAAGCGGATAATCCAGCCTACTACTGTGGTAATTGCTTGAGCGATGGATTCCATAACCTCTTTAGTGTTCACTGGTGCATGACGTAACGCACCACCAATGATGAGAGCCCAGCCTAAAATACCGATATAGTTAGCAGTCATCAATGCTTTCACAGGATTATCAACTATATTTTTTAAAAGTGTTGTCATTACCTCAACAATCCCTTGCGGTGGAGCTGCATCCGCTGCACCTGCCGCTAAGTGTAATGTAGTAGGGAAAATGAAGCTTACGACTACTGCTAATGCTGCAGATAGGAATGTACCTAATAGATATAAGGTGATAACAGAACCCATACCTGTTTTTTGGCCAGAGCGATGTTTACTGATCGCTGCGATTACCAAGAAGAATACAAGGATAGGTGCGATGCCTTTAAGAGCACCAACAAAGAGAACACCTAATAAAGCAAGTTCATTTGCCACATCTGGCACGTAAAGTGCAGTCAAAATACCAATGATCAAACCTATGATAATCTGTTGGATTAGACTGACTTTGTTGATTGATTTTACAAATCGATTCATAGTACACTCCAATACTTAATAAAAACAAATAAATCTCCATGAATATATCCTTTCATCATGGACATATGTCATTATACAACGAACATGTAATAGTAGCAATAGAGAATGTTATAGATGTTCATAGGTATTTATGTTAAATATATAGTAAGTGATAAACATGATTATTTACATTATTATAAGTATTGATTACTATAGAATATATCAGTACTTTTACCATATATGTAAATAGCACATACTTGTTATTTATAGTATATATAATAGGATTCTTTTTTAGAGTTCCTATAGTATGGTATACTATGCCATATATAGTTCTTGAATATAGTTCTTGATTAGTGAAAGGGCCATAATGAATACTAAAGAATTTAAAACCTATGCCGATAAAGAACAATTTGTACAAGGTGTTTTTTCTAATATTGCAAAAAACTATGATTTAATGAATACAGTCTTAAGCTTTGGACAAGATTATTTTTGGCGCAAATTCTCTGTAAAAGCAATGAATATTGGTCCTCACCAACGTGTGCTTGATGTAGCATGTGGTACCTGTGTGTTTACGAAGGAAGCGTTACGTCAAGAACCTACACTAAGAGTAGAGGCGTTAGATTTTAATAGCGAAATGCTTGACCAAGGTCGTGTTCGCATTGAAGATGCAGGATTAATGGATCAAGTGAATCTAGTACAAGGTGATGCAATGGCTTTACCTTATGCAGATAATACTTTTGATGCGGCTATGAGTGGCTTTGCAATGCGTAATGTACCAGATATTAAACAAGTATTATCCGAAATGCAACGTGTTGTAAAACCAGGTGGGAAAGTAGTTGTATTGGAATTGGCGAAACCAAGTATGTTTGGTTTTAAACAGTTATACAATTTCTACTTCTCTTATATATTACCTATTATAGGTAAACTAAGTAAGGATAACTCATCTTATGCATGGCTTCCAGAATCTTTGCGTCGTTATCCTCACCAAAGTGAAATTTTAGAAATTTGGAAATCTCTTGGATATGAAAATGCCACCTATCATGAGTTGACAGGCGGCATTGTTGCGGTCCACGAAGGTGTGGTACCAGAAAATTCTATTGTAGATAATAAGTAATATTAGCGTCTTGAGAAACTACTAATGAACCTTTTTCAACAGGTGTAGCAGTTTCGAGAGACGCTTTTAACATTACTGCGTTGCGATAGTAACCAGAGTCCATGGAACTTGTTTGTGGTGTACTGATAGAAACAGTTTTTACAGGGCCTAATGTACGTCCAAGGGCTGCAGCAATAACCTCTGCTTTATGACGGCCATCCTGAATTGCTTCCGTAGTTAAAGAATCGGATAGTTGTTGGGATACGTCATTTTGGAATGATAAGTTGTTAATATCATTAGCTCCAACACTAACAGCAGCATCTACGGCTTTTCCAACATTATCAAGATTGTTAATTTTTACCGTTACACGATTTGCTACGCTATAGCCAGTATTGATTCGTTTACCTTCTTGATAATCGTTTGTAGGGTTAATAGAAATATTAGACGTATAAATATCTTTTTTGTCGATACCAAGATGAGCCAATTTGCTGATCAAATCGCTCATAATGCGATCATTATTGGATTTGGCAGCGTTGATATTAGTATTTTCACTAGTAATACCAAGTGTTAAGATCGCATAGTTAGGTGCTACAGAACGAGAGGCTTGTCCAGTAATTTGGATTTCAGAGGTATCAAATGTACCTTGTGGTGCGGCAAAGGCTGCTGTGGC
This sequence comes from uncultured Veillonella sp., assembly GCF_934190855.1. Lineage (GTDB taxonomy): Bacteria > Bacillota > Negativicutes > Veillonellales > Veillonellaceae > Veillonella. Next base: position 2,890 of record NZ_CAKPTN010000169.1, read on the forward strand.
CATAGTTGCACAGATAGCAGCTAGAGCTACTGTTTTTGATAATAAACGTTTGGATAATTTCATACTCAATCTCCTTACACTAATGTAATTTTCATATTAATTAATACTAATAAAATAGAACTAATTATGCTATAAGTTCTGTATTACAGCTATATTGTACATGATTGGTTGTATAAAATCAATTACTGCTTTTTGAGGCTTTTAATGAAAGAGTGATGAAAGTTGTGTGAAATTGAGAATTGGGGGTTGCACTTATAATTTTGTTGTACTATAATATGCATACAGTCGTTCGAGCGGCTGTTTCTTAATGAGTGTAGTAATACACTTAGAGGTTCGAAAAGAACTTCAAAAAAGATTATAAAATGTGTTGACACGAAAGTGCTCGCATGTTATTATAATCAAGTCGTCAGTTGGGATAACACTTCGAATGAAGTGGTGCTAACTGATAACAGATCTTTGAAAACTGAACAATGATAGGTAATCAATCAATACGATTGAACATATGCCAGAGTGCGGGTTTTGACAAAGTCAAAACCAACCATAATTCAAAGTTACTTAAATGTAACGAC
>NZ_CAKPTN010000170.1 GCF_934190855.1 uncultured Veillonella sp.
GGCCGTACATTTACGCGATGTCCTCGATTGTAGCGACTTTAAGGATGCTCGAGGGGGTATTCCTGTAGGTCTTGGTAAGGATATTGCAGGGAAGCCTGTTATTACTGACCTTGCGAAGATGCCTCACTTGCTCGTAGCAGGTACTACGGGTTCTGGTAAATCCGTATGTGTAAATACTTTGATTTCCAGTATTCTCTTTAGTCGTAAACCAGAAGAGGTTAAACTTTTATTAATCGACCCTAAGATGGTTGAATTGTCTATTTATAATGGCATTCCTCATTTGATGGCGCCAGTTGTAACAGATATGAAAAAAGCCGCAGCTGTATTGCGTTGGGCCGTTCGTGAAATGGAGGCTCGCTATAAAGCCTTTGCAGCGTCTGGTAAACGAGATATTAAGAGTTATAACGAAGCGCACCCTAAGGCGGCTATGCCGTTGATCGTACTGATTATCGACGAGTTAGCTGACCTTATGATGACAGCTCCAGATGATATTGAAGAATCTATTAGCCGTTTGGCACAAATGGCGCGTGCTGCAGGTATCCATATGGTACTTGCTACACAACGTCCATCTGTTAATGTTATTACTGGCTCTATTAAGGCCAATGTACCGAGCCGTATTTCCTTTGCTGTAGGCTCTCAAATTGATTCCCGTACTATCCTTGATATGGCGGGGGCTGAGAAATTACTTGGTAAAGGTGATATGTTATTTGCTCCAATTGGGGCGAATAAACCAATTCGTGTACAAGGTGCATTTATCTCTGATGATGAGGTAGAAAAACTTGTAGAATTTGTAAAAGCTCAACGTGAACCAGAGTATGATAATACGGTAACGCAAGAGGCTGAAAAGGAAGCTGAAAAAGAGTCTGCTGAGGACAATGATGTATATCGCGATGAACTGCTAGAACGAGCTGTAAATCTCGTTATGGAATCTGGTCAAGCCTCTGTGTCTATGTTACAGCGTCGTTTCCGCATTGGTTATACTCGTGCGGCACGCCTTGTCGATACTATGGAAGATCTTAAAATCGTGGGTCCTAGCATGGGTAGTAAGGCTCGAGAAATTTTGATGAGTCCTGAACAAGCGAAAGCTAGATATTTCCCTGATACCAATGATGAGCAATAATTGAATGATTATATTATTACGTAGATTTAGAAAGGAACGAAAATGGCTGAATTAGGCGAAGAATTACGACGTGAACGGGTAAGACGTAATTTAACCTTTAAAGATGTGGAGCAAGTGCTTCATATTAAAACAACCTACTTAGAGGCTATCGAAGATGGCAACTATGACATCATTCCTGGACAGGTCTACGTAAAAGGCTTTATTCGTAATTATGGCAATTACTTAGATCTTGATGGGGATCGTTTGGTGAAAGCTTATCAAAGCCAAGTAGGGGATATTGATACCTTCTCTTTGCGCTCTGTAACGAGACAGAAGGCTCAAGCTACCCCTAATTTGGTGCAAAGCGAGTTCGTTGAATACCAAACCTCTAAGAAGCGTATGTCTTTAGAAACACGTCAACGAAAACGCCAACGTTCTATCGTTCAAGAACGTATTATTTTAGGCATTATCTTATTCTGTATGGCATTATTTTTACTGTGGTTATTCCTTGTCTAATTGTTGATTAGGAATGATAGAAAGGCATTTACACAATCAATGGATAGATTTTTAGTAACAGAACCTTCGGATATGAAGGAACGAGGTTGGGCCGAATTAGATTTCGTTCTCATCAGTGGGGACGCCTATGTGGACCATCCGTCCTTTGCTCCTGCGGTTATCGGCAGATACCTAGAATCCAAAGGCTATCGTGTAGGCATTATAGATCAACCAGATTGGAATGATGTAGAGGCTTTCAAAAAACTAGGTAAACCGCGTCTAGCATCCCTTGTTACAGCAGGGAATCTAGACTCAATGCTCAATAAATTTACGGCGGCAAAGAAAATTCGTCGTCAAGATGATTATTCTCCAGGCGGTGAAGCTGGTCATCGTCCAGATCGTGCTACCTTGGTCTATGCGAACCGTATGAAGGAGGCTTACAGTGATGTGCCTCTCATTATCGGGGGCATAGAGGCGTCCTTGCGCCGCTTTGGTCATTATGATTACTGGTCGGATACGGTACGTCGCTCTATCTTAGTCGATTCTAAGGCAGATGTACTTGTATATGGTATGGGTGAACTTCAAATTGTCGAATTAGCTGATGCGTTAGACCAAGGCAGATTTAAAGAGTCCTTGCCGTCTATTCGAGGTATTTGCTACATGGCAAAGGACATTCCTACCATTGATTATGTAGAGTGTCCTTCTTATGAAGCGATTAAAGCGGACAAAATGGACTTTGCCGATGCGTTCCGCATTCAATATGATGAACAAGATCCTTTCTATGGCCGCATAGTAGTACAAAAGCATGGGGATAGATATGTTATCCAAAATACGCCTGCTTTGCCTTTGACACAGGAGGAAATGGATGGCGTATATAACTTGCCATATACTCGTAAGTGGCATCCTAAATACGATGACAAAGGTGGCGTACCAGCATTAAGTGAAGTACAATTCAGCCTTGTTAGCCAACGTGGTTGTTTTGGTAGTTGTTCCTTCTGTGCTATTACCAATCATCAAGGGCGTATCATCCAAAATCGTAGTCATGAGTCGTTAATCGACGAAGCTCAGATGATGATTAATATGGATAACTTCAAGGGTTATATTCACGATGTAGGCGGTCCTACAGCGAATTTCCGTCATTTAGCCTGTGATAAACAAGCTGTATACGGTGCTTGTAAAGGTCGTACTTGTGCGGCCCCTGAACCTTGTGAAAACTTGAATACAAATCATGATGATTATATTGCTTTACTTCGTAAGTTGCGCAAGTTAAAAGGTGTGAAAAAGGTATTTGTTCGTTCTGGCTTGCGTTATGACTATGTGCTAGCAGATAACAATAAAGACTTCGTGCGAGAGCTCTGTGAGTTCCACGTCAGTGGTCAGTTAAAAGTAGCTCCAGAACATGTGTCTAAGCGTGTAACTAACATGATGGGCAAGGCTGGGAAGGAAGAATTCCTTACCTTTAAATCTTGGTTTGAAGAGGCGAACAAAAAACTTGGTAAGAAACAATATTTAGTACCATACTTTATGAGCTCTCATCCAGGTTGTGCCTTGGAGGATGCCATCGAATTAGCGGAGTTTTTGCGTGATCACCATATGTACCCTGAACAAGTACAAGACTTTATTCCAACGCCAGGAAGCTTATCCACTTGTATGTACTATACAGGCATTAATCCATTAGATGGAAAACCTGTGTATGTAGCCAAAAAGGGTAGAGATAAAGCAAAGCAACGCTCTTTGATGCAGTTTAAAAATATTGAAAACTATGACCTTGTTAAAGAGGCTCTCATAGAAGCAAATCGACGTGATTTAATTGGTTTTGGCCCAGAATGTCTCATTCCGCCACGTCCAATCGGTCGCAATGC
>NZ_CAKPTN010000171.1 GCF_934190855.1 uncultured Veillonella sp.
GAACCAGGTATGGGCGAATTGTACTATAACTGGGAAATGTATGGTCCTAATATTACCTTTGCTACCATCGGTGGCGGTGAAGCTCGACTCGGTTGGTACTGGGTAGGTAATCCTAACCTTAAACCAGAGAAATCAATGAACTTTGATTTAGCTTTGGAAGGAGAAAATAAAAATACCTATGCGAAGATAGGCGTGTTCCATAATAATATTCGCAATTATATGTCTGTGTACAATACGGGTTATTTAATGGACTTCCATCCACAATACGATGAATCTACAAACCTTGGGGCGGCTAAATTTGCTCATGCACCGGATATGATTTATAGCTTCCGCAATATCGGTAAAGCACAAATTACGGGGCTTCAATTTGAAGTGAAACAAACTTTGAATAAACATTGGAAAGCTCGTTTAGGCTATACTTACTTGCGTGCCCTCAATAAGAGCGATAAAGATATGCCTCGTGAATTATTGGATAAACCACGTCATAAAATTGATATCGGTGTAGACTTTGAAGATAAAGCGAGTGGTTGGAGCGGTAGTCTATGGGGTGATTACTACATCCGCATGTTAGATAGTAATTCTCTATCTGGCGGTGGTAATTACATGGTTTCTTATATCGACCCTAATGATTCCAACAAATCTGTTATTCGTTATAATTTGAACAATAGACGTAGTGCTGATATGTACGACCGTAAAACCTATGGTATTTGGAACTTTATGATTCAAAAGAAAATCAATAAAGATTCTCGCGTATACTTTGGTATCGATAATATCTTTAATCACCGCGACGATAACCGCGCGTTGTCAGCTCGTGTATATCGTGTAGGTTTAAATATGAAATTTGGTTTAGGCTCTGGTGAAAGCAAGACAAAACTTACAAAAGAGCAATTGGAAGCATTGCCACCAGCAGTGCTTACCGATTTCATTACCCGCCCATTCGATGAATCTAAAGCTCGTGATGTAGAGCTTGTAGGCGATTATCGCGTACGTACTGATAGTCATCTTGGCTCTGATAGACCAGAAACAAAAGTAACACCCACAAGTTATGTGGCCGATGATGCGGCTAAAAATTTAGCTGATCGCAAGGAACATGGCTTGAACCAACGTATTCGGGTAGGTGTAGACGCCCGAATTAACGACAATACTAATGTACGTGTTGTAGGTAGTGCTTCTGGCCAACCTGGTGTAGATAGTAGTCACGAAACAGAAGGCTCTAAAGGCTTTAACCATCAACGTCTTGAAGAGTTTGATGTAACACATCATGGCTCTAAATGGGATCACAGTGCAGGTAGAATTACCGAATCGATGGGTGTTACAGGGTACTGGTTCAACAAAGAATACGATGGTATTCGCAGCGTTTGGACTAATAAGAATACCCAAGTTCGCGTAGGTGTTGGTAGCTTTAAACACAGTACCGGTATCAGCGATAGTGCCTATACACATGCTATTTATACGAACTTTAAACGGGTTCCTACTGTAGATGAATTTGTAGGTATCACGGGCGATACTGATGGTAGTAATAAAGAGCTTATCGTACCTGAAGCAGGGGATAAGATTAATTTCTATCAACAATTAAAAGTCTTGCGTGATAAAGAAGGCGCATTAGAAAACGAAGTTAAAGAATTAAAGCAAAAAATTGAGGACCTCAACTCCGATATTTGGTGGAAAGAAAATATTGATGAGTTACCAGCTGATCAATTGGCTCCATTAAAAGCAGACCTTGCGAATTTACAGGCACAATTGCCAGACGTAGAGGCTCGTGTTGCTAAAGAACGAGAACCATTAAGAGCTGCTCAATTTGATGTAGTACGTCGCATGCAAGAGATTGTAGCGAAAGCTTATGGACCAGATGCAGATAAACAAACTGTATTACTTGAAATGCCTGATGTTAAGGTTAAATACACTTATAAAGACAAACGGTATGATGAAGATACGGAAGAGTGGGTTACTGATGAAGGAACAATTAATACTACCGTATCGGCAGGTAAAATTGGTTTAACTCAAAATGATCCATTATTTGAGGTTAAGTTGAGTGATACTTCTGTATTAGCTGATAATGGTAAGACATTCTTAACTAATTGGTACAACAAAAATAAAGAGGCTATTGAAGCGGCGTATCGTAAAACTGCACAAGATCGGGCAGCCCTTATCTTCAATAAAGATGCTACCTATACAGTTAGCTTCGACGACAATGCCTTTGACGGTTTAGGGGATAACATTTACAATGCTAACTCTGTTAATGTTAAAGATTATGGTACGTCTAATGTTATCAATGTGAAGAATAGCGACCATTATCCACAATTACTGGCTTCTTATTTTAATGGCTTGACTCGTCTTCTTGAAAAAGCAGATGGTCATAGCCGATTACCTCGTGAAGCATTAGGTAAATATACTGGTAATGTTATACCAACGACAGGCGTTGTTTTACAACAAGATACAGTTCCTCCAATCGAAAAGGCTGCTTATGTTCAAGTTAAACGTATGGTAACACCTCGACTTGGTTTAGCTGCATGGTACTTGCGCTCCTTCGGTGGTAGTGACTATCGTTTCTATACTGCAAATGGTAATGCTACAGAAGCACATGAGTTTAACAATGTGGCTAATGTCTTTGGTATTGGCGCTAAGTATCAATTAAATCACAATGCAAGTATTTCCTTCGACTATGGACAAAACCGTAGTGACTTTGGTCGTTTCATGAATGGCAATACTCATTATGAACATCAAGCTGGTTCCTCTCAATTCGATATCAAAGGTCGTGATGTTGGTGGTACACCGCACTTCTGGGCTTTGCGTTTCGATGTAGGCCGTGCAGATATGAATAAACCAGGCTCTTGGAATGCCTATGTAGATTATAAATACTTCGCACACGGATCCTTCTTTGGAGGCAATGGTACAGAGGCTGTGCCTGACCGATACTTAGATGGTATTAAGAGCTTCACCTTTGGTGGCGGTTATGTACCGACTAAAGATCTTTTATTACAAGCATTTTATACCTTTGATGCAAAAGGCATCAATAAACGAGATACCTTATATGGATCTGAAAACTTCAAACTTGGGAATTATACTCGTTTCCAAATGACGTATAAATTCTAAAAATTTATGTCCGATTTGTCCAAAACGTATATTTTTGGTCTTTTCGGAGTAGATATGCAAGATACACTTTGCTAACATAAAAATGTGAATGATATTCAATGTCATTATGTTGGTAAAGTGTATCTTTTTTCTTTTTGTGTGGGAGATACAAAACTTATGGTTAGTTAGAATTTGAGGAGGGCACAATGAACAGGTGGGGATATACAAAGCGCAACATCATTCTGTCTAGTGCAGTGGCCTTATGGCTTAGCGCACCTCTTGTAGTGTGGGCGGATAATGCGACTGTCACTACGGATGTTG
>NZ_CAKPTN010000172.1 GCF_934190855.1 uncultured Veillonella sp.
CTACATGCCCAACATCTGTGCCTAATTTGAAAAAGGCAGCAGAAGCAGCCGCGCAAGCAAATTAATAGAATATGAAGCAGATAGTTGATGCTGTAATCAACTATCTGCTTTTTTATTTTTAACATATATTTTGAAATATATTTTGGAAATATATGTTATGGCGATATTTTATGGCATACCTATAGGTAATAAAACTTTCACATAGTAGAATAATACATATGCTATATACGCATAGGGGTTAAAATATAGAGATTGTAAATTAGTTTAGGAATTATCTTTAGTGTGCTATAATTAAGATATTATTATAGAAGCAATCAATACTGTTTCAGGAGGATCTTCATGGCTTTTAAATTAAAAGGAAAAGAAGAAAAATTTTTCAGTATTTTAGAAAATCATGCTGCTCTTACATTTGAAAGTGCAGAGATGATGGAGCGTGTGTTTAAAGGCGAAATCTCTAAAGAAGAGGCTTTTCTTGAAATTGATACAAAGGAAAAAGCTGCCGATGAATTAGTAAACGAAACAGTGGACCGTTTGCGTAAAACATTCATCACTCCAATGGATCGTGAAGATATTCAGCTCTTGATCGACCAATTGGATACTACATTAGATAATATTAAAGAAATCATGGACAAAATGGTTATGTACCACGTTGGTAAACCAAGTGATGGTGCGATCCGTATGAGTGAAATCGTTGTAAAATGCGTTAAGCATATCAATAAATCTATCGGTTACATGGGTAGCCTTAAAAAGGACCATGTTAAGGTAGAAGGCCGTGTACACCAAGTATTGAAACTTGAGTCTGAAGCGGATAACATTTACCACGAAGAAATGGCTAAGCTCTTTACTGAGTGTACAGATCCAATTGAAATTATCAAATGGAAGGAAATCCTTAGCTCCATGGAAGATGTAATCGATGGTTGCGAAGATTTGGTTGGTACATTCCGCCGGGTAGTATTGAAGTATGCTTGATGCTCAATATTTAGTATGGCTAGTTGTATTTCTAGCATTAGCCTTCGACTATATCAATGGCTTCCACGATACAGCGAATGCCATTGCTACATCCGTATCCACCCGTGCTATTGAGCCTAAAAAGGCTATTATGATGACTGCAGCACTCAACTTCTTGGGCGCTATGGTTAGTACAGGTGTTGCGAAGACTATCGGTGGTGACATCGTAATGTCTGCATCTCTTATCAATAGTAGTATCATTGCGGCGGCCCTTATCGGTGCCATTACATGGAACTTATTGACCTGGTATTGGGGGATTCCAAGTTCCTCATCTCATGCGCTTATCGGTGGTATCATCGGTGCTGTAGGTTGGTCTGTAGGCTTTGATGCTTTAAATGAGGCTGGTATCTTAAAGATCTTCTTATCCCTCATTTTATCTCCAATCGTAGCCATGATTGGTGGCTATATTGTGATGAAAGTATTGTTGCTTATCTTTGGTAGATTTTCGCCAATCGTATTGAATGATAGATTTAGATCCATGCAAATTGTGTCTGCCGTTATGATGGCCTTTTCTCATGGTTCTAATGATGCTCAAAAGGCGATGGGGATTATTACGTTAACTTTGCTTAGCGGTGGCTTTATCGATACATTGGATGTACCATTATGGGTTAAACTTTGTTGTGCTACGGCTATGGCTATGGGTACAGCAGTGGGTGGTTGGAAAATCATCTCCACCATGGGGACTAAGATTTTCAAACTAGAAACTATCAATGGTTTCGCTGCTGATTTAAACTCTGCTATTACAATTTTTACAGCTACATTCTTACATTTACCTGTAAGTACGACACACGTTGTAAGTGGTTCCTTATTAGGTGTAGGTTCCTCTAAACGTCTTAAAGCTGTTAACTGGGGCGTAGCAAGATCTATGGTGTTGGCTTGGTTTGTAACAATTCCATTATCTGGTATTGTAGCGGCTATTGCTTATGAAATCGGTCACTTACTATTTGGTTAATACATAACTTCATAACAATAAAAAGACTGCGAAAGCAGTCTTTTTTGTTTTAGGACCTAAATTAATAAGATTGTGTCTTAGAAATTGATAATATCGCTAGATTTTGTTTGGTGTTAAATACTATATTCTATAAAAGCGATTTATCTATATTTGGCAACGTTGATGTTGGAATTCAAGTGAAATAGGAAGAAAAACTTATAAATATGTGGTTTTCTGAATTATGCGTTTTATTAATAAATGCAGTTTATTACTTGTTTATGAGTTGTTTTGGGTTTATTTAGAATGAATAACTATTGCATACTTATGTAACGGAGGTTATACTATCGGTAGAAGGAGTTTTTCAAGTGAAAAGAGAGGTAACTATATGGCATGGGGTGGAACTAGACGCGGTGCCGGGCGCCCACGTAATCCGATTAAACGCATTGGTAGAACGATTCGACTCAGTGATGAAGAATTTCTTTCACTAAAACCTTTAATTATGGCTATAAAGGCAAATAACGATAAACGATATAGGCAACAATGTGCTAGAAACGCATAGACATATAAAGATAAATCTTAAAATATATAAATATATAAATATATATGTATAAACACATATATACATAAATACATAACTACATAACTACATAACTACATAACTATATAATTAATAAGGCATTGTCACAGCATATACAACTTAATAAACTTTAAATCTAATTTACAATAACCCATTATTCCTAAATCTTTCAACTACAACACATCTCTACTCTCTAAATCAATATGCTGTGTGCAATACAAGCAGTACGAAAAGGTCCCAATTCATTTGAATTGGGACCTTTTCGTTGATCATAGTTAGCTAGATTCAATTAGTTTATAGTCAGCTATATTAGTCGATTTTAACGCCGTGAATTTCTTCAGCTTTCGCTTTTACACCGAAAATCTCACCTAATTTGATCATGTCGCTGAAGTTAGTTTCTAAATCTGCTTTTTGATAAGCTTATTGTTATTTTGATATATGAAAAACTTCTTAGAATAGCTATAATAGAAGTATATGTATAGATATAAGCTTAGGAGGTGTTAGCTTGTTACAAGATTTATTATCCGACGACAATGTATCGTTTCACTATCCCGCTGAAACGTGGGAAGAGGTAATTCGTCACGGTGGCCAACTCATGGTTGATGCTGGTTTTACTGATCCATCTTATACAGAGGCTATGGTTGAGGTGGTGCGTGAAATGGGTCCATATATTGTATTGGCCCCAGGTCTTGCAATGCCGCATGCTCGCCCTGAACATGGGGCAAAACGGGTAGGTACAGCATTAGTTACGTTGGAGAAGCCATTGAACTTTGGTAGCCCAGACAATGACCCTGTATCTGTAGCATTGTTCTTATGTGCTCCTAATAAGGATGAGCATATTC
>NZ_CAKPTN010000173.1 GCF_934190855.1 uncultured Veillonella sp.
CCGTGGCCCTGGTCTAGAAGAAGGTCTAAAAATGCTTGCGTCTATTAAGAAGGAACTCAACGTACCAGTTGTAAGTGATATTCACTCTATCGAGCAAATAGAGCCTGCAGCTGAAGTATTAGATATTCTTCAAATTCCAGCTTTCTTATGCCGCCAAACAGACCTTGTTTACGGGGCTGCAAAAACTGGTAAATGTGTAAATGTTAAAAAAGGCCAATTTATGGCTCCTAAGGACATGGAAAATGTTCTTAATAAAATGAAAGAAACGGGTAATGAAAATCTTATGCTCACAGAACGTGGTTTTAGCTTTGGCTATAACAACCTCGTAGTAGATATGAGATCATTCCCAATTATGCGCTCTTTCGACTACCCAGTAATTTTTGATGCTACTCATAGTGTTCAATTACCAGGTGGTGCAGGTACTAAATCTAGTGGTAATCGTGAGTTTGTGCCTAACTTGGCACGTGCAGCTGTAGCTAGCGGCGTAGATGGCTTATTCTTTGAAGTGCATGATAATCCAGAGGAAGCATTGTCCGATGGTCCAAACATGTTGTATTTAGATCAATTCGAAGCTGTGCTTCGCGATTTAGTAGCTATTGATAAAATCGTAAAAGGTTAGGGGCGGTATTTGTGACTATTTTAGAACAAGCTGCACAAGTGCTTCATGAGGAAGCTCGTGCTATCGAAGAATTAAGTTCTCGTTTGGATCACAATTTTGTAAATGCTGTAAATATGATTTTGGCTTGTAAGGGCCGTGTAGTATGTACAGGGATGGGTAAATCTGGTCATATTGGTCGTAAAATTGCGGCTACCTTGGCTAGTACAGGTACTCCAGCATTATTCATGCATCCCGGTGAAGGCGTACATGGTGATCTCGGTATGATTACAGAGGATGACGTAGTATTAGCCTTTTCTAATAGCGGTGAAACTGGTGAAATCATTAGTATTTTACCATCCTTGCGTCGCATTGGGGCTAAATTGATCTGTGTTGTAGGAAAACCAGAATCTACATTAGCAAAAAACTCCGACATCGTATTGTTGGCAGAGGTAGAACGGGAAGCTTGTCCATTAGGATTAGCACCTACTACTAGTACTACCGTTGCATTAGCACTTGGTGATGCATTAGCGGTATGCTTACTAGAACGTCATCATTTTACACCTGAAAACTTTGCTGTATTCCATCCAGGTGGTTCTCTAGGTCGCAAATTGTTGCTGACTGTGGAAAATATCATGCATGGTGGTGAAGATAATCCAACTGTATTCAAGGGTGCTACTGTTCGAGATGCACTCTTTGTAATGACAGAGAAAGGATTGGGCGCTACTAATGTAATCGATGAAGAAGGTCACTTATTAGGTCTTGTTACTGATGGTGATGTTCGCCGTGGTCTCGATTCTGGCAGTAACTTCTTGGAATGGCCTGTAGAGGATATGATGACTGCTATGCCTCGCACAATTACTAAGGACAAATTGGCTGCTGAAGCTCTTCACTTGATGGAGAAAAATCAACCACGTCCAATTACTGTACTACCTGTTGTAGATAGTAATAATGTATGTCTTGGCATTGTGCATATTACGGATTTATTGCGTAGAGGCATTGTATAATGAATATTCAATGGATTGTTCTCGATGTGGATGGCGTTTTGTCTGACGGATCTCTCGTTTATACATCGAGTGGAGAAGAGTTAAAATCTTTTTCTGTAAAAGATGGCTTAGGTTTAACGGCGGCTCGCAAATCAGGGATTAAACTTGCAATTATTACAGCTCGTATTTCCCCGATGGTTGAGCGTCGTGCTAAGGAGCTTCACTTTGATGCACTCCTTATGGGCCATGCTAATAAAACAGAAGCATTAAGAACTCTCTGTGCAGAACATGAAATCGACTTAGCGACGATTGCATACATGGGAGATGACCTCAATGATTTGGGGGCTCTTCAAATCGTTGGTTTACCAATGGCACCAAATAATGCGGTACCAGAGGTAAAACAATTGGCAAAATTTATTTCTACTGTTAATGGCGGTCAAGGTGCCGTAAGAGAAGCGGTAGAATATATCTTGAAGAATCAAGGATTATGGGAAACTGTCGTAGCAGACTATGCACGAGAGGCCCATGCTCATGGACAATAAAGGAGGTGGGCAGAATGAATAACGAATGGCAATACCATTTAGTTAAAGGCCTTAGTTGGCTTGTTTGCCGACTGCCGTACAAGCTCATTTTGCTCATAGGCGCTAGTTTAGGTCCTGTATATGGGCTAATAGCGAAGAAGCAAAAACTTAGAGGTATTAAAAATATCAAAATTGGCATGAACATGAATGATCAAGAGGCGGAACAATTAATTGATAGGCTGTTCAAAAATCTTGGCCGAAGTGTTATGGAAGTATTGTACATGCCAAACCTTACAAAATCCTTTATCGATAAACATATTGAAATGCGTGGTGTGGAATATTTAGAAGAAGCCATCGCAGAAGATAAAGGCGTTATTGTTCTTACTGGACATGTAGGCAACTGGGAATGGATGGGCGCTGCTATGGCGGCTCATGGATACCCATCTACTACCATTGTAAAAAAACAACCAAATGCTCAATTTACACGTCTCATGAATGAGTATCGTGAGATGGTAGGGCTTGATGTATTTGCAAGTGGTGGCAACGAAATCGTTTCCGCTGCAAAGGCCTTAAAAAAGAAAAAACTGCTTGGCTTCTTAGCTGACCAAGATGGATATATACATGGTTTACCAGTTCCGTTTTTAGGTCAAGAATCCTCAGCAGTTATTGGGCCAGCTACATTTGCGAAAAAATTTGGTTCTCCTGTAGTTCCAATTTTTGCATCTCGCAAGCCTGAAGGTGGGCATATTGTTCATATTTTACCAGCATTGCATTATATTGAAACTGGTGATGAAGATGCAGATATGTACCGTTTAACAGAAGAATGTGTACGTGTTACTGAAGACTTTATCCGTCAGCATCCAGATGAATGGCTTTGGTTCCAACATCGTTGGATGACTAAGATGGATCAAATTATTGATTATGATAAGAAGATAGCTGCACGGGAGAGGGCACATGAAAAACAATAAAAAATTAATTGCCATTGTGGCCGCTATAGTGTTGGCTTTAATTGGTCTTATCGTATACATTATGAAAGACTCTAATGAGGTTACTACCACTCAAAATCCGAGTGGTCAACTCGTTAATTTCCAAGGTGCTGACCTACAAGAGGAAAAAGATGGAAAGTTAGTGTGGGCCTTATCGGCTGAAAAGATTGAATATGACCCACGGACAAAGGCCATCGTTTTGACTAATTTGAAGGGTCTTTTCTATCAAGATGATGTAACTACTACTATTACAGCTCCTCATGC
>NZ_CAKPTN010000174.1 GCF_934190855.1 uncultured Veillonella sp.
TATCCAGACCTTCCGGTGACCGTATTAGACGATGAAGCTGGACCACAGAAGATTAGTGAAAAGCTTTGTGAAGATTCACTCTTTGGTGATCAAAAAGTGTTCTGCTTAGTTAACTTGCCTATCATTCGTAAAAGTGGCAAAAATAGCGATGCTTGGGTTCCATTGTATGAGCTCATCATCGAATATAATGGGGATAATCCCATCCTTTTGATTTATCATGATATGATTGATAAACGCATTAAACAGAATAAAGAGCTTCTAGATAAAATACCAAACCATCAATGCAAGCGCCTTGAAGGGGCAGACCTTGTGATGTGGATACGTCAGTACTGTACGTCTAATGGCTTTAAAATGACGCCTGATGCACAGGAATATGTAGCTCATCTTATTGATTTGTGGCAAGATGTACCTGTTTCTTTCATGAGAACCGAATTTGACCGTTATTTCTTGCAAATTACAGGGGAAAAAGTCATTACCAAAGAATTCCTAGAGGAAAATGGCAGTGACTATGGAGCTAAGAATATATTTACCTTTAAAGAGGCTCTGTTAAAACGAGATATTGATACATTACTTGAACTATTTCCATTTATGTTTGGCTATAAAGAATTAGACCGTGCTATGAGCTATATTGAGGGGCAATTACGTTTACAGCTATTGGTCAGTGAATGTCGACAAGCGGGAATGTCTGTTCAAGCTATACAGAATTTATGTAAGGACCATGATTCGTCATTTAAACCGTATCCGATTAAACTGGCTTATGAAGCGAGCTCTCGGATTTCTACTAAAGCATTACGAGCCTTGTTAAAAGGGCTGTATGAGATTATTTTGGATAGCCGTAGCAGCAAGGGCGATATTTGGCGATTTAGAGATTTATGTATTACCTACTGTGGGTATAAGGGATAAAAATGAAAGTACGTTATCGTGTTGTACCAAAACAGAATAAGAAATCATCCTTCTATGTGAACTGTCATAGCCAACATGTGACGATACAAGCTGCAGACTCAGCATTTTCAACGTTGCTTAGTCTACGTGACAGATTATCTGCTTGGTATAAGGAGAAGAATATATCTTTTGATGATATTCCAACAAATACCGATACAGCTTGCTGTTTTGCGTGGAAAGTAGATACTGAAACGGGGGAAGGTTTAGATACCTATTATTATGGCGGTGGCTGCGGTGCTGGAGAATGGATTGAGGCTGCAGAGGCGCAACGGGAGGCTGAAGAGGCTAAAAGCCAAGTACCTAGAGGTAAATCCTTTGCGGGCTATGATCGACAAGATGAATATGATGAGTTTGATGATGATTTTGCACCCTTCGTAGAGGCTGTAGAACTTGGTTATTTCAATAATAGCCCTGTAGTAGTTTCTCGACCTAATCAAACCGTAGCAGCGTCTAGTGGTAATGATACTGTAGCGTCTGTTAGTAGTGCACCTAAAACAAGTAAAGGGGGCGCCCCTAAAAGTGCTACAAAATCTACTGCTAAAGGTGGTGAAGGGGACAGCAAATATCCACGTCGTGCACCGAAGGATGCTCCTACAGATGAGGGCATGATTTTAGGACCTAAAATTGAAGGGGTTACGTCTAAAATTATGGGGACCTTGGATACGCCTAGTATCATCTTTGAAGGCGTATTAGTGGGCTTAGATAAACGTGATACTAAGACTGGTAAAAGTATTGTTAACGGTAGCATCGTAGATGATACGAATAGTATTAAGTTTATCAAGTTTACGAACAGCCCTGAAGAAGGGGATACGCTACTTAAACAATTAAAAGGCTTACAACGCGTTCGTGTACAAGGTAGCGTCAGCTTTGATGATCGTTTTGATAAAGATTATATCTTATCGATTCGCAGCATCGAAGCTATGGAAACTACGAGTGTAGAACGCACTGAAAATCGTCCAGATTCTCGTGTAGAGCTTCACTTACATACTAAGATGAGTGATAAAGATGCTCTCGTATCCGTTAAAGATTTATTTAAAACAATAAAGAAATGGGGTCATCCTGCAGTTGCTATTACTGACCACGGTGTAGTACAAGCCTTCCCAGAGGCGCAAGCTCTTGGTAAGGAGTTAGGTGTTAAGGTTATTTATGGTGTAGAAGGCTATCTCATCGAAGATGAAACAGTAGCACGTGATGAAGAGCCTGTACTAGATAAAAAGAAGAAAAAGGAAAAGGACAAACGGTACCATATCATTATGTTAGCTAAGAATATGGTAGGTTTGCGTAATCTGTACAAGATGATTTCTATTTCTCATCTAGAACATTACAAGGTTCGTCCACGCTTACCTCGTTCCGTTATCGAAGAACATCGTGAAGGCATTATCATCGGTTCAGCTTGTGAAGCCGGGGAGCTTATGCAATCCATCGTTCGCGGCGCAACCAAGGAGGAATTGTTAGAAGTAGCTTCCTTCTATGATTATTTAGAAGTTCAGCCTCATACGAACAATATGTTCTTGGTTCGTAAAGGACTTATGCCAGATGAGCAAGCCCTTATCGATATGAACAAAACAGTTATCGAATTAGGTGAGGCCTTAAACAAACCGGTATGTGCTACTTGTGATGTTCACTATTTAACGCCAGAAGAAAAAATTTATCGTGAAATCATGTTAACTGCATGTGGCTATCCAGATGCGGATGAGCAGCCTGATTTACATTTGCGTACAACCGATGAAATGCTTGAATCTTTCCCTTATTTAAGTGAAGAAAAAGCCTATGAAATAGTTGTTACAAATACGCGTGCTATCAACGATAGTATTGAAGAAATTAAGCCAGTTCCTGATGGTACCTATTCACCTAAAATTGAAGGGGCCGATGAAGCTTTTACAGAAATGTGCTATAGAAATGCAAAGGCTATTTATGGTGATCCATTACCACGCGTAGTCCAAGAGCGTTTAGACTATGAATTGGATTGTATTATCTCCAATGGTTACGGTGTACTATATTACATCGCTCATAAACTAGTAAAAAAATCCCTTGATGATGGGTATCTCGTAGGTTCTCGTGGCTCTGTAGGTTCTTCCTTTGCAGCCACCATGTCTGAGATTACTGAGGTAAATCCGTTACCACCACATTATGTATGTCCTAATTGTAAGCACTCTGAATTCTTTGAAAAGGGCGAATATGCAGGTGGCTTTGATTTGCCACGTAGAGATTGTCCTCAGTGCGGTCATGCATTGCAAACTAATGGCCATGATATTCCGTTTGCTATCTTCCTTGGTTTCGAAGGTGATAAGGTTCCAGATATCGACCTTAACTTCTCCGGTGATTATCAAGCAAAAGCTCACAAATATACGGAAGAGCTCTTTGGTCGTGACAATGTATTTAAAGCAGGTACTATCG
>NZ_CAKPTN010000175.1 GCF_934190855.1 uncultured Veillonella sp.
CATTTCTTCTACTTCATCTACGAGAACCTTACCATCAAATTCAAAGGATCCATCAGCATAGGCAATTTTAGCTGGTAAGTGCGGTTCATGTTCGTCTTGAATATCCCCAACTAATTCTTCGATAATATCTTCAAGACCTACGAGACCAACCATGCCACCATATTCATCTACTACAACAGCTAGATAAATACGTCGCGTTCTCATATATTGCAATAATGTAGATAATTTCATTACTTCCGGAACAGTCAGGATATCTCGTTTAATATTACGCAAGTCTTTACGGGCTTGATTAGGGCGTTCCATTAAGTCTTTAATGTGAACGAGACCGATGATGTGATCCTTATCCTCTACGCAGAGTGGATAACGAGTATGTACTTTAGAGCGAATAACCTTCATCGCTTCATCGTAGCCATCTTCCACAAATACGCAGTCCACGTCTTGGCGAGGTACCATAACCTCTTTCGCCATACGATCAACAAAGTTGAATACATTATCGATTAACTCAGACTCGACTTGGTCTAACTGACCTTCCTCATGACTTCGAGAAATCATCATACGAATTTCTTCCTCAGAGTACACGAGGTCTAGTTCTGTTAAATATTTTGTTTTGTAAAAGCCTAAAATAACATTGGAGATTTTACTAGCAATCCAAATAAATGGATATACTAATTTACCTGCTGCTACTACGATACGGCTATAAGTATTTACGTACTTTGTAGGGAACGATAAGCCCAATGCTTTAGGTACGATTTCACCAAAGATTAAAACGATTAAGCTAATTAATAGCAATAATACGATATCTAGTACAAAGTGCATCCACTTGCTATGTACATTAATAACAGCAACTAGCTGATCTACGACATTATCGAATACAAATGTACCAGTGCCTGCAAGGGCTAAGATAAAGAATAGAATCAAAAACTGTGTAGTATTTAAGAAATACTCGGGGTTTTGATACAGCTTTAATAAAAACTCTCTATCCTTTTCCAAGAGGATATCCATATCCTCTACATGTTCTTTACGAAGGCGAGCAAAGGAGAACTTTGCGACCACAAAAAAGTTGATTAAAAAAATACATAAAAGACCAAACCCTATGGGTAACAGGCCATCTACACTATCCATTACTATTCCTTTCATCTAACTATGGAAATACATTATCTCTATATTATATCAAATTATTTTCGATACCCCAGCTCGGATAACATACCAGATTTATTGCGCCAATCCTTTTTAACTTTAACCCAAAGATCTAAGTATACCTTTGTAGCTAATAGCTTTTGAATAACTGCACGCGCTTCAGCACCGAGTTGTTTCAATAGAGCACCCTTTTTACCTATGATGATACCCTTTTGAGAGTCTCGTTCGCAGTAAATGGTAGCGCGAATATACGTAGTGCCATCATCGCGAGTTTTCATTTCATCTACGTCTACTGCGATAGCATGAGGAATTTCATCACGTGTTGCCAATAAGATTTTTTCCCGAACAATATCAGAAATGATAAGGCGTTCTGGTTGGTCAGTAATCATATCCTCTGGGAAGTATTGTGGCCCTTCAGGCAAGGTTTCTTCTAGTACTTTAAGAATCTCTTGTAAGTTCTCTTTATTTTTTGCAGAAATAGGAATGACCCCTGCAAAAGGATATGCATTTTGATAAGACACGATGGCTTCTAACAGCTCTTCTTTTTTAAGAGTATCGATCTTGTTAACCACCAAGAATACAGGTACTTTCACGCGTTGTAATTGTTCAATAATAAAGTTATCCCCTGGACCACGTTTTTCATTGCCTGCTACGACAAATAAAACGGCTTCTGTTTCTTTTAAGGACTCGATAGCAGCATCTACCATGAATTCGCCTAATTTATGTTTTGGTTTATGTACACCAGGTGTATCCATGAATACGATTTGTTTTGTTTCGTCTGTATATACGCAGATGATACGGTTACGAGTCGTTTGAGCCTTATCGGATACGATAGCAATTTTATCACCAATAAGAGCGTTAATTAAGGTAGATTTACCAACATTTGGTCGACCTACAACGGCTACAAAGCCAGATTTGAAATGTTCGTTGTTATTCATTATATGGTGCATCCTCCCGCACATAACCGAGATTGCCAAGGATAAACTCTTCCTCTGTACGCATCTCTTTTTTATCTTCGTCGTTCATATGGTCATAGCCTAAAATATGCAAACAGCTATGAGTCGTTAAGTACGCTAATTCCCGCTCAAAACTATGTCCATATTCGATAGCCTGTTCACGCGTACGCTCTAAGGAAATAATCATATCCCCGAGTAAATGATGTTCCTCTTCACTGCCTTCGTAATCGTCCCCTTCATTAAGTGCAAAGGACAATACATCCGTTGGTCTATCGATACCACGATATTCTTTATTAAGCTCGTGAATCTTTGCATTATCACAGAGTAAAATACTCATTTCATCTTCTTCAAGACCATATACGCGACTCACTTCGTCACAAACCTTACGGATAATGGCCTCTATATTGGAATCCTCTTGAATTCCTTCATCATAGCTAATATGTATGTACATACTTACCCCTTCGCTACATTCTCTGCAGGTGCTTCAGTCGTTGTTGTAGTGTCACCTGCTAATTTACGCTCATGGTACGCATCGTATGCTTTTACAATGCGGCCTACTAAATCATGACGCACAACGTCTTGATCGCTAAAGTAAACCATATTAATGCCCGATACATGACGCAATACCTTTTCAGCCTCACCAAGGCCTGATACGACACGTGGCGGCAAATCAATTTGTGTTTTATCGCCGTTTACAACCATTTTAGAGTTGTTACCCAAACGAGTTAAGAACATTTTCATCTGTTCAGCCGTCGTATTTTGTGCCTCATCAAGAATAACAAAGGCATTTTCTAAGGTACGACCACGCATGTATGCTAGTGGTGCTACCTCGATAGTACCGCGCTCCATAAAGCGTTGTACTTGCTCGATGCCAAACATTTCATGTAATGCATCATATAGAGGTCTTAAATATGGATCTACCTTATCTTGTAATTCACCAGGCAAGAAACCTAGTCGCTCACCAGCCTCTACAGCAGGACGGGTCAAAATGATTTTATCTACATTACGATTTTTTAGGTAAAAAGCTGCCAATGCAACAGCTAAGAATGTTTTACCAGTCCCCGCAGGGCCAATACCAAAGGTGATGGTATTTTTACGAATGCTATCTACATAGTACTTTTGACCTTCCGTTTTAGGCGTAATATTTTTACCCCGCATATTAACGGATAGCGTATCTTCGAACATATTATGTACAGCATCGGCCTTGCCATTAGCCACAAGTTTTGCGGCAATGCGCACTTGAG
>NZ_CAKPTN010000176.1 GCF_934190855.1 uncultured Veillonella sp.
TATATATACAGGATATTATACCGCTCTAATAATTTTTTCAAATCTGATGTTAAATCTTTCAATTCATGTGTGAACTTAAATTCCTCTACATCATTATATAAGTATGTGATAGAGGAAATACTTGCTTTAAGCCAACATTCAAGACCATGTGTTAAATTAAAAAATATCGGAAATATTAAATGATCAGCTACATTATATTTATTATATTTATCTAATATATTTTTTAACAGGTATAATGATGAAGCAATGTATGAATTCCCCATTGTAAAGAATTGAAATGAGTCAACTTGTTTATTTTGTAATATTGAATTAGCATTTTTCTTATCTTCAAAATACCAATTTAAAAATGCATAAGCATTTACTGGTTTACTTGAAGAACCATTTAAAAATATTTTAGTCATATAAAATTTAATCTCCAATCTTTTATCAAAAGCCGCCCAACGTAAGTTGAGCGGCTTTCACCATTCTATTTAGTATTATATGTTGTTTACATAGCACCGGTGCTACCGATACCACCTGTACGAATGCCTGTAGCATCGTCATCGTTGGTAATAAGGTATTTAGAGAAGATGCCTTGGGCAACGCGTTCACCTTTTTCAAGGGAAACGGTTTCTTTACCATAGTTATAGAGGGCGATCATGATATGACCTTCGTTATCCTCATTGTTATAGTAATCGCTGTCGATGATGCCAGTGCTATTCACAAGTGCTAAATGGCGTTTAATGGCCATGCTAGAACGAATGTGGATGGCAAGGTATTCGTCATATGCCATGAAAGCTTTAATTCCTGTTGGCACTAATACGACTTGGCCTGGTTCTAATGTAACAGCTTCAGCGCATTCAATATCATAGCCTGCGCTTTCTGTTGTTTTACGTGTTGGTAAATTGATATCTTGTTCTTCAAAAGCAGAAACTACTTCAAAGCCACGAATATCCATGTAACACCTCTTATTTTAAACAATCTTTACGGGACAAGTTTACACGGCCTTGTTTATCAATTTCGATAACTTTTACCATGATCTCATCGCCTACATTTACTACGTCTTCTACATTTTCAACCCGTTCTTTCGCAAGTTTAGAAATGTGTACAAGACCTTCTTTACCTGGTAATACTTCTACGAAAGCACCAAATGCCATCAAACGAGTTACTTTACCAAGGTATACTTCACCTACTTCAACCTCTTTAGTAAGGTTTTCGATGATTTGTTGAGCTTTAGCAGCGCCTTCTTGTTCTACAGAAGCGATGAATACTGTACCATCATCTTCGATATCAATTTTAGCGCCTGTTTCCTCAATAATACCACGGATTACTTTACCGCCAGAACCGATTACATCGCGAATCTTATCTGGATCAATTTTCATTGTAATGATGCGTGGCGCATATTGAGACATTTGTTGACGTGGTTCAGCAATTGTATCAAGCATAATGCCCATGATGTGCATGCGGCCTTTATGAGCTTGTTCTAATGCTTCTTGAAGGATTTCACGGGATAAACCAGAAATTTTAATATCCATTTGGATTGCTGTTACACCTTTAGCTGTACCAGCAACTTTGAAGTCCATATCGCCAAGAGCATCTTCCATGCCTTGAATATCTGTTAAGATTGTGTAGTGTTCACCTTGAGTTACAAGACCCATAGCGATACCAGCTACAGGAGCTTTAATAGGTACACCAGCGTCCATCAAGGACAATGTGGAGCCACATACGGAAGCCATGGAGCTAGAACCATTGGATTCTAATACTTCAGATACTAAGCGCAATGCATATGGGAAGTCTGCTTCGCTAGGAATTACAGGTACTAAAGCGCGTTCAGCCAAAGCACCATGACCAATTTCACGACGACCAGGACCGCGGGAAGAACGAGTTTCACCTACGGAGAAGGATGGGAAATTATAGTGGTGAATATAGCGTTTTTCTGTTTCAATGCCAATGCCATCAATTGTTTGTGTTTCAGACAATGGAGCTACAGTAGCTACGTTCAATACTTGAGTTTGACCACGTGTGAATAAACCAGAGCCATGTGTACGAGGTAATACACCTGTACGGCAAGAGATTGGACGAACTTCATCAAGTTTACGACCATCTGGACGAATTTTTTCAACAGTAATCATGTGACGAACGATTTCTTTGATCATTGCGTCGAATGCTTTATTTACATCCCCCATATTGTCTGGGTAGATTTCTTCAAAGTGTGCTAATACGTCTGCACGTACTTCGCTTTCTTGAGCATCACGTTGTTGTTTATCTGCGCAACGAACTGCTTCGTCAAGTTTATCATGACCATAAGCACGAACTGCATCAGCGATTTCAGCAGGAACATCTTTGCTTTCAAATACGCGTTTTTCCTTGCCTACCTTAGCTTTCATGTCTTCTTGGAAAGCTACGATTTTTTTGATTTCTTCGTGAGCTGTCATGATAACTTCAAGAATGATATCTTCTGGAACTTCTTCAGCGCCACCTTCAACCATGAGGATAGCATCTTTTGTACCAGCTACTACAATGTTAAGATCTGTTTCTTCTAATTGAGCTTTAGTTGGGTTTACAACGAACTCACCGTTGATACGACCCATGCGAACGCCTGCAATAGGACCATTCCAAGGCACATCAGAAATAGATAATGCTGCAGAAGCACCAATCATACCACACACTGCTGGATCGCAGTCTTGATCTACGGACATAACTGTTGCTACTACGTGTACTTCATTGCGTACACCTTTATCAAATAATGGACGAATAGGACGGTCAATCAAACGGCTATTCAAAATCGCAGTTTCAGGTGGACGAGCTTCACGTTTAATAAAGCCCCCTGGTAAACGACCAACAGCGTACATTTTTTCTTCATAGTCTACTGTAAGTGGGAAGAAGTCGATATCCTTCGCCTCTTTAGAACCTGTAGCGGTAACGAGTACACGAGTATCGCCATAGCCAACCATTACGGCACCGCCAGCTTGTTTTGCAAGTTCCCCAGTCTCGATCGTAAGTGTACGACCAGCTAGGTCCATTTGGAATTGTTCCATTCCTATTCCTCCTAAAAATCTTCTTATATGTATACCTTCTTATTATATATCATCAGTAAAAAATAAGCTATTTTTTCACCTTATTATAATATATGGTACTTCATTTTATTATGATATACTTATCACGTTGCTAACTCCTAATCTGGCAACAGAGAGGAGGTGTTTTCATGATAGATTATTTTGTTTCCCTTATTATCACTATCATAGGTGGTGTAACTTGCCATTACATCATCAAGTGGCTAGATAGTAGATATAAATAGGGTTATAGGACAAAACGTGTTGGTACTTCAATCC